>JBEIKN010000027.1:0-11667 GCA_040379725.1 Flavobacteriales bacterium | reverse complement strand
ATCGGTATAATAATCGTGGTTTAGGCTGTTTCTGTTGATTTCTAATAGATATTCATCATCGCAGAAAACGTAATCTATTCTATTAACCGTATACCCAAAGTCACTAGCAATGGTATTTATGGTGTTCTTAAGGGCTATTTGTCGCCCTATTATGTGTTTTTTATCTCCTGAAAAGGTTATCATTTTAGTACTGTTATAGTGCCATCAAAACTTAATAGCTTACCGTTTATTCCAATGATGTTTGCTTTATAAGCATATATATCGCTGACAACAAACTCTCCATTACAAGTGCCATCCCAACCAGTTTTTACATCATTGGTTTTGAAAATGCTTTGTCCCCAACGATTAAATATTTCCATACTGCTCTTATCATAATCTATGAATACGCCTTTTGGATAAAAGGTGGTGTTATAACCATTTATCTGAATGGCATCCGGAAAATACACAATCGGATCAGCTGTCACGCATTCAATGTTGCTGTATGAGCTGTCTTTCCTATTGTAAGGGTTAAAAGGGTTGTTTTCTATTGCCCTAATACAATAACAAATTCTGTCTTGCTGTAGGCTAAAATTGGTATAATCCTGATGGTTGCTCAGAGAATTAGAAGCAGTTAATAAGATGTTCCACGGGGAACTATTGTTGTAATTTGGATTGTTAGACAGCAAAATTTGTTGTTGATCTGTGCCTTTTATAAAATCATTGTAGTTATTCCAGTTTAATGATTGGTCACCAGGACTGGCCATTTGCACATTGAGTAAAATGGTTTTTGCCTTTTGGGAAGTGTCAAATATTAAGTTACAAGGCCCTTCGGTGGTAAAATAGTAGGTATAAGACTTATTGTGAACATTAACATTAGCATCAGTTAGGCTTAAAATGCCCCCTGTATGGTTAATGCTTTGCCAAAGCGTTGGGGTGGTGCTGCCTTCGCCTTTGTAGATTTTAACTTTTTGTAAAGAGGTATTTGTATTGGTAATTAAAACCAATGAAATGGCCTGGTTTTGCACCGAAGCCTTGGCAATGTATGAATTTTTAGTGGCTGTTATTGCATTTGAGGCAACACAAACAATATTACTAGAAGAACTAATATTTGAACCTGATTTAAAAGCCCTAATCATAAAACAATAATTATCTCCAAATGTGTTAAAATTGTATGTGAAACTATTGATGTTGGCCACCACGGTTCCTGCTAGTACAAAGTTATTTGCATTGGTTTTAACATAAATTTCATAGTGATCAACCACCCATCCTACATAATTGGTCCAAGACAAGGCTATTTTTTTATTGCATAAATCAAGGGTGCTTTGTGCCCAAATGGTTGCATGTGGTTTGCTGATCAATGAAGCATTATTGCAGGAATCATAAGCTGCAACAGAATATTGAATAGATCCTGTTCTTGGGTCTCTACTTAAATTATTATCAAGATAGCCTGTTGCGGTAGTGTTTACAATGACAGAATTGGTCCCGGTAACATGGTAAACATAGTACCCAGCTACATCAGGGCTTGGATTGTTAGACCAACCAATGATGGTTTTTTGAGTGTTTAAGTCAACGCTTACAGAGTCTAAATCTGAATCAAAAGGGGCATTGTTGTCAACTAAAATAGTATCGCTTTCAACGCTGTCTAAGCCATTGCAACGCTTAGCATAGACTATATAAAACTCCCAACTTTTTAAGTTTGGTACTTTAAAAGTTGCGCTATTACTGCTGTAGCTGTTTCCGGTATAAATGAGCTGAAAAGATGCCAAATTATTGTCTCTTGCATAGATGCTAAAATGTGTGAATGAACCACAATTATCAGTAGGCTTAAACCACAGTAAATCAAGTGTTGAGTCAAGTCTATTTAAACAAGCTCTACGCATTTTAGGCCTACCTTCAATGCCCCAAACATTAAGGCAAAGCAATAGCCCAATAATCATTAATCCGATATGTTTATTCTTCGCCAGCAACGCAGTACATTAACGATTCTATTTGAAAATAATTGTTTGCTATGGTTTTGAGTGTTTCAGGGCCAATTGTATCCATAGATGAGAAAAGTTGCTCATAGTATTTGGCGTCAGCACCAGATTCTATACTTGATTTGAACCTATCTGCAACATTGAAAGCGCCATCAAAGTTTCTTAATAAAGCGCCTTTTAAATAGTTCTTTGCGGTATTTAATTCTTCAAGCTCTATCAATTCGTTTTGCAATACTCTGATTTCATTGAAAATCTCAGTTTTTACCACCTCAGTTAAAGTGTTATTGCATTCGCTGCTAATTTTAAACACACTGAAGGTTTTAAATGGTGTTATAGACGAGTGAATGCCATAGGTAAGTCCTTTATCTTCTCGAATGTTTTTCATGAGCCTAGAACCAAAAAATCCACCTAATATGAGGTTGAACAGCGAAAGAGCAAAATAGTCTTTATGGTCTCTGGCTGGTAATTGTTTACCAAATCGTAATGAATTTTGACTACTTCCTTTCTTTAATATCCACTCATTGTGTTTTGATGGTTCAGCCTGTTTCTCTGTGCTTTTTTCTGAACGATTATAAGTTGTCTCGAATGCATTTTGTTTAAGCGCTGTTTCAATGTCAAATTCTTTAGGTCCAGTAAAAATAAAAATGCCCTCTTTAAGCCTTGTTTGTATGAATTCCTTTAAATCACTTGCTTGGATTTGATCGTATAACGCTGAATCATATGCTTGTCCGTATGGGTGCTGAGATCCAAACAACATCCAGTTCATTTGTCTATTGGCTAGATAGCTTGTTTTTTCAAGGTTTATGTTGTGTTCACTCTTGCGTTTGTGCTTGTAAATGGATACTTCTTCTTCAGGGAAAACACATTGCTCTAAACAGTTTTTTACAATGTTTAAAATGGCCTCAAAGTTTTCTGTTAATCCATACAAACTTAGGCTTGAAGCATAGTAATCACAGGATTTGTAGACATAAGCCCCTAACACATCCAATGATTCAGAAATTTTTTGAGCGTTATCTTTTTCAGTTCCTGACAACAATAAATCCATGGCCATAATACCAATAAACTTGTTGCCTAGGTGAGCATATCCGGCATTGGGATATATAATATCTAATTTGAATACGCCTTCTTGGCTATCAATGCAAAACAAGTTGTTATTAGACTCAGGAAACCCTGTGTGTATATGTTGAATATCTTCGATTTGAGGCGCTAATGATCTGTTCATGATTTTTGATAATTTAACACTGCAGCATGTCCTTTTGCCAAAGTTTTACATATTGTGGTAATTTGTTCAACTGTTACTGATTGTAAGGCGCTTATTTCTGTATTGATCAGTTCAATATTGCCTAATCTTTCAGCATAACATAATGCCATGGCTTTATTTAAGACAGAAGTTTTTGCAAACAAGTTGCTTGTGATGGCTTTGTTCTTAACCTTTTCTAATTCTATTGGCTCAATGCCTTTCTCAGCAATGGAGCGAATAATCTCAAGTATTGCCTTTTCGGCAGTTTCAAATTCAACACCATCATTGAGTTTGCCTTCACATACAAATAAGCCTTTGTCAATATCGCCAGTGATGTAAGCGTGCACGTGGCTAAACAGATGTTTTTCTTTAACCAAAATAGTGTTGAATCTTGAAGATTCAGACCCCGAAAGCATATCTGATAGTAAATCGTAAACAAAATAATCTGGGTGAAGTCTGTCTACCATCTGAAATGCCATATACAAAGCATTTTGTGGAACATTTGCAGTAATGGATTTGAATCGTCTTTCACTGATAGCTGCTTCGCTTGGGTATTGATTGTGATTAATGGGACCGGTTTTTATGTCACCAAACCATTTTTCAACTAAGGCATAGGCGGTTTCAAATGCTATGTTACCGGCAATGCATAAAACCGCATTGCTTGGATTATAGAAACGTTCAAAAAACGCCACAACATCCTCAAGTGTTGCGTCTTCAATGTGTTGAATGTTTTTACCTATTGTTGCCCATTGATATGGGTGTTGATGATAGGCGAGGGGACGTAAATGCAGCCAAACATCGCCATAAGGTTGATTCAAATACCTCTGTTTAAATTCTTCTATTACAACCCCTCTTTGAACAGAAAGTGATTTCTCTGAAAAGTCCAAACGCAGCATTCTGTCGCTTTCAAGCCAAAGGGCTGTTTCTATATTTTGGGTTGGAATCGTAATGTAATAGTTCGTGATGTCATTATTGGTAAAAGCATTGTTTTCTCCACTTGCTTTTTGCAATGGTGTATCAAACGAGGGAATGTTCACAGAACCACCAAACATCAAGTGTTCAAATAAATGAGCAAAGCCTGTTTTGTCGGGGTTTTCGTCGCGCGCACCAACATTGTAGAGTAAATTGGTTACACACAAATTTGTTTTATCATCAAAATGATGAATAAAGGTTAATCCATTCGATAATTGTTTGCTCTGATAGGAAATCACAAAGCAAAGATAGGTTATAATGCCACTTGACTATTCACCTTAGTCTGTGGAAAGCCTTTTAGAAGTTGGTATGATTAAAATTCACCCCAGTTTTTGTGTTCTTCTTCTGTCCATAAATCTGGGAAAAAAATACGTCTTTGGTACTTCGGGTGCATGTACTTTTTCCAGTCGCTACCACCTGTTGCTTCGGCCTTTTTAGGACCACTCTCTAGGTATTTTTCAGCAGCATGATAATGCGCCAAAACCCATGTAACATTTACCGTGTAATCGTAGTGTCTCATAGCTTTTATGAGTTGTTCATCATCTTGTACACTTTGTGGCAATGTTTTGAATTTAGACCATAGGTTACTGGTTTTATACGACTCCATTTTACGCAAGAATTCAGTCTTATACTTTTGTTCAAACAAGCTGATCAAAGTGTTTTTCTTCCCTGTTGAATGATCTTTACCGGCGGCTTGCCAATATAAATGATCATAAGCTTTTTCAAAAGAATCGGTCATGCTTGGGTCTTGTCTGAATCTAAAATCTATCAGTTGTTTGATTTCAGTTGAAGCAAACTCGATGATTCTGTATTGAGCACTTTGAAAACCGGAAGCAGGGGTTAAAGTGTTTCTGAATTTCATGTATTGCGCAACCTCCATACCATCGCCCATAATGGTAAACGAAGACGCAAGCATGTCAAAGTATCGACTTATTCGACGCAGTTTTTCCGAAAAGTACTCAGCACTTAAATCAGATTTGTCACAGACTTGATCAATCTCCCAAAGGATCATTTTAAACAACAACTCATTGATTTGATGATACATGATAAATACCATCTCATCAGGTAAAGTTGTTCTTTGAATTTGAAGACTTAAAAGCGCTTCTGGTTGAATGTAGTCCCAATACGTTATTGGTTTAGCCCAAACCAATCCTTCAAGGTGGGTATCGGTGTTTTGATGAATCGCTTCAAATTTATCCTGAAGCCTTTTCAATATCTCATCTCTTTGTTCAGACATATCTTAATTTCGGAAGCTTCAAATATAATTTGAATACTTGGTCAAAACAATGTTATAATGTAACTCTTCGAGCCAACCTGTCTGTAAATGGGCATATTAGATGCAAGATTGTGCCCAATCAAAAGTTTAAAAAATGACCAACATCATTCTTCAATCATTAAAAATACTGATTTGAATTGTTTCAGGTATTCAATACCCATTTGTATTTTTAGATCGTTGTTTTGAAAATTATCTGTGAAAACCTTGTTATTATCTGGGCTAACAATTTGTTTAGAATGCCCAATAAGCACTATGTTATCGAACAAATTGAAGGCATCAAGCATTTGGTTTTCAGAACTAAGATAAATGGTTTGACTATTGGATTCTAAACACAAGAATCCACAACACAAAGTGCTGCCACCTTCTTGAATATTTCTAAACGCCAAATCGTTATCCGAAAACAATTGAATGAGCTGTTTGTCTTCAGTTACATAACTGCCAAGATTGTAGGTTTTATTAAGGTTTCTGAGTTGTTCAACCATGTCATAAATATTGCTGCACACAGAAAAGTAAAACCCTTGTTCTATCCAATTTTTAATAAAATCTTCATCAACCATTAAATGGCTTGGAACAATGGATTTTTTATCAAAATTCAATAAAGGGTATTTGTTGGCAACAGGTTGCACCAAGCCTTTACGGATGTTTTTAAGTAATTGTTCTTTTGGGGTAATCTCAAACACGATAAAACGAATAAATCCTATACATTTGCAAATGTAAAACAGAAGCCCTTAATTGATAACAACAACTTGTCCGCAGAAAAAAACGCATTCATCTCAACCATAAGAGGCATTAAGGTTTTCCTTGATCGTTCAAGCCGTCGAAAAGGCATAGGCTTGCTTCTGCTTACCGCTATTGTTTCAGTGGCCGATGTATTGGCTTTGGCAGCAGTTGTGCCGGTTTTAATGTTTGCCATTGACGGCGAATTTTTAGCCAAAAGCAGCAAATTAAGAGCTTTATACAAATTTACAGGTTTTCAATCCGAGTCAGAGTTTCTTGTTTTTATGATGGCTTTGGTGTTGGTGTTTTTTATTGTCAAAAATGCTTTTGCCGTTTTCATTCAGAAGAAGATTCATTCCCTTTGCGAAGCCTTGGTCCAGAAATTCACTGAAAATGCATTTTATCAAACCATTCAACAACCGCTAGAACAAATCGTCAATAGTGGAACAAAAGATTTTTTGAATAAAATCCATTTTAATTCCATGCATTTTACTACGGGTATTTTATTGCCTTTTGTAAATATTATTGGCGAAAGCTTAGTGATACTAATGATGTTATTGTTGGTGATTTGGATTAACCCTGGCATTTTTTTCTTAATCATATTGGTTACAGCGCCAGCTTTTTATCTGATCAACAGCACCGTCAAGCAAAAAATTTATAAGTTGGGCGAACAAACAAAAGACCAAAGAGAGGATGCCATTGAGAGTTTGAATATTGGTATCAATGGTCTGGTAGATATTAAAGTCAATCATTCTTCGGCTTTTTTTATCAATGATTTCTTAAAAAAACAAAGAAAAGTGGTCGTTTCAGACCTAAAATCCATTTATTATCAGAATATCCCATCAAGGGCAAATGAGTTGGTGGTATTGATTGGTGTGATTGTTTTGGTGGCGTATGGTTATTTTATTTCTGATAATCCCGCCGGTATGAGGGCTTTGTCAGCCTTGTTTGTGGTATCTGTATTTAGATTAGTGCCAGCGATTAACCGTTTGTTAATTGCGGCCATGAAGCTAAAATTACATCAATACACCATTGATTATTTACATCAAAATCACTCATACAATCATTTGATACATTCAGATAAATTGGAGTTTAAACAAACCATTACGCTTAAAAATTTGGATTTTCATTATGAGCAGCAAACTGAGTTAATCAAAGGTGTTTCAGTAGACATTCAAAAAGGTCAAATTTTTGGAATAATTGGCAAGAGTGGAAGTGGTAAAAGTACCCTCATGAAATTAATATCTGGACTGATAGCGCCAAAACATGGTCAAATCATGGTGGATGGTCAAATCATAGGTCCAAACAATATGCAATCATGGCAAAATCAAATTGGATTTGTGCACCAGGCGCCTTTTATTTTTAATAAGTCTATTCATGAGAACATTGCCTTGAATAATACTTATGACCCTGAAAAAATGCAAAGAGCGATTGAATTAGCGGGTCTCTCAGAGTTTATAAGTCAACAAGCTATGGGTTTACAAACCATGTTAGGCGAACAAGGTTCCAAAATTAGCGAAGGTCAAAAACAAAGAATAGCAATTGCGAGAGCATTGTACAGAGAAAGTAGTATTCTATTGTTTGACGAGGTAACCAGTGGACTGGATGCGTCAACCGAAGACATCATTATAGAATCCATTAAAACCCTTCAACAAGAAAAAGTAACCGTTATACTGATTGCACATAAAAAAAGATTAATAGATTTGTGCAACAACACCCTTGAATTGTAAAATGAAAACACAAGACAAATACAAGTTTGTAGTGATTGGTTATGGGCATATTGGCAAACGTCATGCTGATATGATCCGTCAAAATAATAATGCAGAATTACTTGCTATTGTTGATACGGTCAATATTCAAGGCATCCATGAAGCCTATTTTTCAAGCCTAGAAACTTTATTGGCGTCTGAACTTGATTTTGATGTTGCAGTAATTGCTACACCAAATCATTTGCATGCGCCTCAGGCCATCATGTGTTTAAATCACAATAAGCACGTTATTGTAGAAAAACCATTCACATTAAGTGTTGCTGATGCAGAAGCTATTATTTCATTAGCACAAAGCAAATCAAAGCATGTATTTTGTGTCATGCAAAACAGATATTCTCCACCTGCTCAGTGGCTAAAAAGCATAGTTGAAACAGGGCTATTGGGTAAACTGTATTTGGTGCAAATCAATTGTTTTTGGAACCGTGGTAATGCCTATTATGAACAATCGGAATGGCGAGGTAAATCAATAAGTGATGGCGGTACATTGTATACCCAATTTTCGCATTTTATAGATATGATGTATTGGTTATTTGGTGATATCAGTAATGTTCAATCAAAGTTTGCCAATTTTAACCACGCTGATACCATTCAATTTGAAGATACCGGATTAATTCAATTTGATTTTGAAAAAGGAGGTCTTGGCAGTTTTAATTATACCACTTCAGTTTATCAAAAAAATTTAGAAAGCAGTATCACTATAGTTGCCGAGAATGGGACAGTAAAAGTTGGCGGACAATACATGAATGAAGTAATCTATTGCGATGTGAAAGATTACGAATTACCTGATTTAGCACCAAGTTTACCGCCTAATGATTATGGTCATTACAAAGGTTCTGCAGCCAATCATCAATTTGTTTACCAGAACGTTATAGACGTCTTAAAATACAATTCAGCTATTGATGCCACCGCCAAGCAAGGCAAAAAAGTAGTTGAGATCATTGAAAACATATACCAAAACAATCCATTTTTAATTAAAAAATGAACGCTATTTCAAAATTATCCATCATCGTTCCAGCTTATAATGAAGCTAAGACCATTCATTTGATTTTAGATAAAATTAAAATGGTTGAATTACTCGGCGGAATTTCTAAAGAAATAATTATTGTAAATGATTGTTCTACAGATACTACCGAAGAATCAATTAAACAATATATAGAATCAAATTTAAGCCTAAATATCCGTTATTTGAAGCACGAAATCAACCAGGGAAAGGGGGCGGCTATTCACACGGGTATACAACACGCAAGCGGCGAATATTTAATCATTCAAGATGCTGATTTAGAATACAACCCAGAAGAATATAATATTCTATTAAAACCAGTGATTGATGGTTATGCCGATGTTGTGTATGGCAGTCGTTTTATGGGTGGAAAACCGCATAGAATATTGTTCTTTTGGCATTCAATAGGGAATAAATTTTTGACTTTTTTGTCAAACATGTTGACCAATTTAAATTTAACAGACATGGAAACCTGTTATAAGCTATTCAAAACAAATTTGGTTCAGGGTTTCCAATTACAAGAAAAACGCTTTGGTTTTGAGCCTGAGGTAACAGCCCGTATTTCAAGAGTACCTAACATTAGAATTTATGAAGTCGGTATTTCATATTACGGCAGAACATATGCAGAAGGTAAAAAGATCAATTGGAAAGATGGTTTTAGGGCCATTTATTGTATTGTAAAATATAATCTTTTTAGCAAATAAAAAGCCTCATAATACGCTTTTTTACTTGTACAACATCTTGTTAATTTAGTTGACATTGATCTGTCATTTTACACGTATTTGCTTTTACAGCAAAAACGATCAAACGTCATATGCCCCATAAGCCTCTATTTTATTGGGTATTCAAGTAAATTTTAATGCTCTAAAACTGTTTTATTTTTTAATCCAAAAAACAGGATTTGATGGGATAAGTTGTTCGCAGTTTTAAATAATTTGATAGTAAACTTGTAAGAGTTCGCATCCTCTTTGTTTTCAGTTACTTACTTCAAATTTTCTATTGTGCTTAAAGTAATCTATGTAACTGACTGTGGCGAAGCCATGTCATATGAAACCCCAGTCTATTCACATTAAATCCTCCAGATCTTTATTTGATTTAAAGTTAAAAGAACTTTGGCAATACAAAGATCTATTAAGCTTGTTGGTTAAAAGAGATTTTATTTCTGTATACAAACAAACCGTCTTAGGGCCTATTTGGTTTTTTCTTCAGCCGTTATTGATAACCATAACGTTTACAATTGTATTTGGTAGAGTCGCTAAATTGTCAACCGATGGCTTGCCTGAAATTTTGTTTTATTTAACAGGCATTACATTTTGGAATTATTTTTCATCCTGCCTAACCGCAACATCGAACACATTCACAAACAACGCATCGGTTTTCGGAAAAGTATATTTTCCAAGGTTAATTGTGCCCTTGTCTGTGATCGTTTCAAACTTAATGAAGCTTGCGATTCAAATGTGTTTATTGATCATTGTTTGGTTGTATTATTGGTTCAATCATGCCAATATTCATTTAGATTTTAACATCATTTACCTGCCCATTTTATTACTGATCTTGGCCATAATGGGTTTAGGTTTTGGTTTAATTTTTTCGGCTTTAACGACCAAGTATAGAGATTTGAGTTTTTTGATTGCCTTTGGTGTTCAATTGTTGATGTATGCTAGCGCCGTTGTGTTTCCAGCATCGATTTTGTCAGGATCACAACAACATTTATTATTTTTAAATCCACTTGTTCCCATAATCGAAGCCATAAAATTTGCTTGTTTGGGACAGGGTATTTGGTCATTTTATGGACTGCTTTACAGCCTTGTTTTCTCCTGTGTTATAATGGGAATAGGCGTAATCATTTTTAACAAGGTAGAACAAAACTTTATTGATACTGTATAATGCCTACCCCAATCATTTCAGTTAATCACATTTCAAAGCAGTATAGATTGGGCAACATTGGTGCATCAACATTGGCTGCAGATTTTAACCGTTTATTAGGCAATGTTTTTTCTCATAAAAAATCAACAAACAATGATTTAATATGGGCGCTTAAAGACATCAGTTTTGAGGTAAACCAAGGCGAAGTATTAGGTATAATCGGTAAAAACGGTGCTGGTAAAAGCACACTCTTGAAAATACTTTCAAGGGTAACTTCGCCTACCAATGGCGATATTTTTATTCATGGCAGAATGGCCAGCTTACTTGAGGTAGGAACAGGGTTTCATCCGGAATTGACTGGCCGTGAAAATGTATTTCTCAATGGCGCCATTATGGGTATGACCAAATCTGAAATACGTCGAAAGTTTGATGAAATCGTTGATTTTTCAGGTGTAGAAAGATATATTGACACGCCGGTTAAACGCTACAGCTCAGGTATGTACGTGCGACTTGCATTTGCTGTTGCGGCTCATTTGGAACCTGAGATTTTAATTGTAGATGAGGTTTTGGCCGTAGGGGATGCTGAATTTCAAAAAAAGTGTCTTGGTAAAATGCAATCAGTCAGTAATCAAGGGCGAACGGTTTTATTTGTGAGTCATAACATGTCCGCTATTCAATCATTATGTCCAAGGTCCATTTTGTTAAAGTCTGGCGAGTTGGTAAAGGATGGGCCAACTGATCAAATCATTCAACATTATTTAGGCAATGAATTAACCACTTCAAACGAGATTCAATTTACACAAACAACAGAATCTTCCTATATTAGTCATCTAAAATTATCACACGAAGATGGCAGTCTTGGTCGCTCCTAT
>JBEIKN010000026.1:0-11974 GCA_040379725.1 Flavobacteriales bacterium | reverse complement strand
GTTCTTCACCTCAGAGTGTATCATCTCGCTATAGCATAACATCCTATAAATCAACTCAAGGGTGAAGAACACCCTTGAGACAAGTAAAATGATTGCTTGGCGAGGACGCCAAACCAATCGCTCTTCGAACTGCAATCCCAAATCCCTATCCCCTAATCCCTAACCCCTAACTCAATGCCCGATAATATTTTTCCGGCACATCGCCTTGTTCTGCTATGGCATGGTCGTTTTCAGTACAGCCGATAAATTTAGGCGCCTTTTTTGAGCGGCCTTCCATTTGCGGTATTTGTAGCCACCATCTGCCACTGACTTCGCTGTATAAAAATAACATGTCTTCGCCACTGTGAGCATGACATTTGTAAACCTTGAAATTACGGTTATTCATTTGCGGCAAATCGTTAAAGCGGTTATCAATGCCATCCAAACAATACCAAATCATTTGAGCCAATTGTTTGGCATCTGTTGGGTCTTCGACATTCAATGTAAATTGGTTAAACATGAAAACAGAAATGCCATTGGAAATACCAGCATAACGACAAATAGCACATGCTTCTTGATTGTTTAAGCCATTGGGTAAGGCTTCGATGCCTGATCTGAATTCTGCATATTTGATGGCACTTAAATTGAAGTCAAATACATCGGCTTGTCTTAATAAGGGTTCCACCTCTTGCACCGATTGAGTCACAGCGCCCAAACGCAAAAATTCAGAAAATACCTCATGGCTATTGGCGACGGCATCTGCATGGTTTAAATACGTTTGTTGTGCAATGAATGCAACATGAAACAAACGTTTCTTTTTGGCCAATTGATAGGCCAAATCACACTCTGTAAAAGCAATACTTGGTGCCACCAAGGCTAAGTCGGTTTTTTGATACGGCAAACTCTTGATCAAGGCGTCTGCATAGTTGTGGTTTTGCCCGATAATAATGGGTTTGATGCCCATTTCTATCACCGCAATCAAACATTCTCTTAACGCAGATTGTATGTTTTTTTCAGTGTAATTTAAGTTGCCAAAATCCGCAATTTCAATGCTCGAAAACGTATGGTTTAAGGCATAAAGGGCAGGTCTTAATGCATCCGCATTTTTGCCCAGTCCAATCAATGCCACTTGTATGGGTTTATTGCTAGGGAATTTTTTATTCAAATGAATGTGTAAATGATGCCCTAAGCAATGGGTTTGTTTTAAAAATGGTTTGGCAATGGCCGAATCAACAGGGCTGAAAAATGCTTCTAACAACATGCTTCAATATTGAGATAAAAAACCGAATATTGCCAACTCAATCTATCAACATGTATTTGGTTACAGGCGGCAGCGGATTTTTGGGCTCTTATGTTGTGTGTACTTTGTTGCAGCAAGGTCATGCGGTAAAAGCCATTAAACGTTCATCGTCTAATTTAAATGACTTTCATTGGGTTGCTCGTCAGTATTTTGCCGATACGACGAACAAAATACTCGAAAAATTAACTTGGATTGAGGCTGACATTTTAGACATCGTTGCCTTGGATGAAGCTTTTGAAGGCATAAACACTGTGTATCATTGTGCGGCCGATGTGAGTTTCAATGGTGACCTCATTCAACTCTTCAAAACCAATCAAGAAGGAACTGCCAATGTCGTCAATGCTTGTTTAAAACAAGGTGTACAGCAACTGGCATACGTAAGTTCAACAGCCGCTTTGGGCAGAACAGATCACAACAGCTTGATCAATGAAGATACCCAATGGGTTGATGATCGCAATAACACCTTATACGCTGAGAGCAAACATTTGGCAGAGCTCGAAGTTTGGCGAGGCGTTGAAGAAGGTCTCAATGTCGTGATTGTGAATCCTGGTATCATTCTTGGTCCTGGATTTTGGCATAAAGGCTCTTCGCAATTGTTCCAAAAAATCGCCAATGGCTGGCCTTTTTATACCCAAGGCATCAATGGTTTTGTGGGGGTAAAAGACGTGGCCAAAATACTCATTGGTTTGGCTCAATCAGATACGCTCAATCAGCGTTTCGTATTGGTGTCTGAAAACATCACTTATAAAACCTTGTTTGATCACATGGCGCAGGGCCTTGGTGTTAAAGCACCTCGCATACACATTCAAGCGCGTTACTTGCCCTTTGTCAAGGTGTTGATATGGTTATACAAACGTTTAAATCCTACATCGAGCATTGGTCCTGAAACCTTGCAAACGGCCTTAAAGGAACATGCCTATGACGCCAGTAAAATAAACGCTTTAGGCTATACTTTTGAACCCATTCAAGCTGTTGTTCAAGAAGCTTGTTCGCTCTATAAAGTTCAATAAATTATTTCCGTTTTGCTGCAAAAAAACTTTGCATCAATGCTCGACATTCTGAAGCCAAAACGCCTTGTTTGATCTCTGTTTTTGTATTGAACTGTTCTTGGACAAATTGACTGTAACCCGTTTTAGGTTCTAAGGCCCCAATCACAATTTGTTTGAATCTGGCATGTTTAATGGCGCCCGCGCACATCACACAAGGTTCAATGGTAATATACAAGGTGCATTCGTCTAAGTATTTACTCCCTAAGTGGCCTGAGGCTGCTGTTATCGCTAACATTTCTGCATGGGCTGTAATGTCTTTTAATTTTTCAGTTTGGTTGTAACCTTTACCAATGATTTTGTTGTTGCAAACCACCACTGCACCAATAGGTACTTCGTCTTCGTCAAAAGCCTTTTGAGCTTGTTCTAAGGCCTTGTGCATGAACAATACATCGGTGTCAACTGCTTCCATACTGCAATATTAGCGCATTCAGACTTGTTTATAAAACCATTTAATTTTCATATTTTCGCCTACCCATGCAGGCCGAAGACAAAAGCGCATTTGCACAATTACACATAGCCGTATTTTTATTCGGATTCACTGCCATTTTGGGGAAGCTCATCAGCGCAGATCATTTTACTTTGGTGTTTCATCGCATGTGGTTAGCCGCTTTAGGGTTTTTCTTTATGCCTGGTTTTATTAAGGCATTAAAAGGGACTCAAGCCAAACATTTACTTCAGTTATTGGGCATAGGGGTATTGGTGTCTATCCATTGGATCACGTTTTACGGATCCATAAAAATAGGACATTCGGCCTCGCTAACACTCGGTTGTTTTGGCCTAACGTCTACTTTTACCTCAGTGCTTGAGCCATTGATATACCGCAAAAAAATGGTTAAAAAAGATGTACTCTTGGGCTTGTTGGCCTTATTGGGGATCGCCATAATTGCCTATGCATCGCCCAGTCAAAACGGACAATCTGGGAATTATTTATTAGCAGTTGGCGTAGGGGTGTTCTCTACCTTTGTAGCCGCTCTGTTTTCAACCATTAATTCAACACTCACCAACAGCATCAACACGAAGGTGATGTCGTTTACTGAATTGATAGGTGGTTTTTTGTTTTTAGCGGTATTGCTGTTTTCAGGATGGCATATGGATCACATCTTGCCAACCAATGATTTTTTGCCATGGCCAACCACCACTCATCCGCAGTTCATTGATTCTGTCTATGCAGATTTTATTTGGATTGCCTTATTGGCATTGGTCTGTACCAATGTGGCATTTGTGATGAACCTCAATGCCATGAAACGCGTCTCTGCTTTTACTGCCAATTTGGCCATCAATTTAGAGCCCGTGTATGGCATTGTTTTAGCCGCGCTTATTTTTAACGAACACGACAATTTAACGCCCGGATTTTACATCGGTGCGAGTATTATTTTGAGCTGTGTTTTAATTCACGCTTACATGAAAACCCGTGACAAACAACATTCATGATATCATTCGCCAAAGGCGCAGTATATATCCACTTGAATTCAATGGTCAAGTGCTTGATAACAGTATTGTAAAGCAGCTTTTAGAAGATGCGCACTGGGCTCCCAATCACTATTTGAATTTGCCATGGCATTTTTTAGTGCTGACGGGTGCCTCAATGCACAATTGGTTGAATAAAGTCCTAGAGATTGAGCAGGTAACGGCTTCAAGTGATCCCAAAAAATTCAATAAAATAGACGTGTTCAAACAGAAAATTTCGCATGCTATAGTCATTGTTCAAAACACTACAGATCACCCCAAAGCCAAAGCCTTTGAAGATGCATTAGCCATAGGTGCAGCTGTGCAGAATATGTATTTAGGCCTCAGTGCTTACGAGCATGTCGGGGGGTATTGGAGCACTGGTTTGTGTAACAATCATGCAGATATGAAAGCCCATTTTAATTTGTCTGAACAACAGCAGATGTTGGGGTATTTTATCATCGGTGGAGTGGATCAAAAACGCACAGCATCCAACCGCGCATCGGTTGATGCACACATTCAATTTTTATAGACCATGTTGTTCAATTCCATACCGTTTCTTGTATTTGCGCTTTTGTTTTTTGGCCTGTGGCCAATGCTTAAACAACAAGCCAATAGCAGATGGTTGTGGATCACCCTCATGTCGTTTGTATTTTATGCCTGGTGGGATTGGCGCTTTTTGTTTTTATTGATCGGTACAGGCAGTTTAGATTATTTCTGTGCTTGGGCAATGCTCAAAATGCCCAAACATAAAAGGCTGTTTTTATGGCTATCAGTGCTCAGCAATTTAGCCTCCTTATTGATTTTCAAATACAGTTTGTGGTTGGCCCAATTATTAGATGGTCTGTTGTTGAATATCGGACTCGAAGCTCAATTAGCGCAACACATTCCTGCCTTTACATTAATACTGCCTGTAGGCATCA
This sequence comes from Flavobacteriales bacterium, assembly GCA_040379725.1. GTDB lineage: Bacteria > Bacteroidota > Bacteroidia > NS11-12g > UBA955 > JABMMZ01. The sequence continues at coordinate 7,277 of JBEIKN010000026.1, read as the reverse complement.
GTTTTTATACATTTAACTCTTTGAGTTATACCATTGATGTCTATAAAAACAAAGCCCAACCGGCCAAAAACCTCTTGCATTTTATGGCCTTCATTGCCTTCTTTCCGCATTTGGTGGCTGGGCCAATTATAAGAGCGAGAGAGGTCTTGAATCAATTGTTGAAAGTGCCAAACATCAATGCTTTAGAACAAGTGAATGGCTTGAAATTGATTGTATGGGGCTTGTTTCAAAAAATGGTTTTAGCCGACAATATTGCCATCATGGTCAATGATCAGTTTACGGCAGTCAATAGCCATGCTAATGCGGTTTCATGGTGGTATACCATGCTGGGTTTTTCCTTGCAGATTTATTTTGATTTTAATGGCTACAGCACCATTGCTAGAGGATTAGCAAAATGGTGTGGCATTCATTTTAAATGGAATTTTAATCACCCATATTTAGCGGCCTCTTTTAGTGCATTTTGGCAAAGATGGCATAGGTCTTTATCCAGTTTTTTCAGGGATTATGTTTACATCCCCTTAGGCGGCAATCGTTGCAGTCCTCTTCGCAATGTATTTAACCGCTGGGCAACCATGTTGTTGAGTGGCTTGTGGCATGGAGCCAATCTGACTTTCTTGATTTGGGGTGGCTTACATGCTTTGTTCCTGAGTATTGAAACACTGTTGTTTAAACGCATCAAAATACGGTACACATTAGTGGTTGCTACAGGGGCCTTATTGGCTTGGGTGTTTTTTAGAGCCGAGACAGTTACCGATGCGTTTTTCATCATTCAACACATGTTCACTTTCCATACGGCCTCTCAATGGGCCTTGACGGACCTGCTTAAAAATGCGGCGACTGTTTGGATCTTTATAGGGCTGCTCATTGAAACCTTTCCTCTGTATCGTCAGCAGCTTCCAATCTTTAATCAACAGTGGTTTCAAATCTTATTTTGGGCCACAGTAGCTGCTGCCTGTGTGTTGTTTAGAGGGCCCGTTCAATCCTTTATTTATTTTCAATTTTGAGTGCTGAAAGACTACATAAGGCCAAACAACAATTGATTGGGATGCTCATCGCAATGCCTGTGCTGTACGTCTTGTTCAAAATCATTTTGCCAACGTTGCCTTCTAATCCGATGTTAAAAGAAGCCTTTTGGGCTAAAAAGGTTTTAGCAGATGCTTCTTATGATTTGGTATTGATAGGTGATTCGCGCGTATACCGTGGTATAGATCCTGAAACCCTTCAAACACAAGCCAATTTAAAGGCATTGAATTTTGGTTTTAGTTCTGGAGGCTTGAGCCCAGAGATCATAAGCATTGCAGCTCGGCATTTACAACTCAATGGCGGCAAATGCATGTTGATCGCCGTATCGCCAAACGCTTTGTTAAAAGCATCGCAAAGCAATGGTCATTACCATCAAATTGTTGATTTGCCTGAAGCTGATTTGTTTTTACAGTCAAAATTTTATGCGCCTTTGAGTGCTTTGCACGCCTATGCTTTGTCTGATTTCATGAAACTTAGGGTGGGCGAACAATACTTCGAAGATTTTAAACTTAACACAGGTTTTGTTTATTCCAATCATTTGCCCTATGATTCAGCGGCTGCCTTGTATCAATACAGACAACAGTTAAGTAAAAATACCATTGATACGCAAGTGGCCTATGCCTTTATTGATACCCTATGTAGTTGGCAAGCCAAAGGCTTTAAAATTGCATTAACCCGTATACCAACGAGTTTCAAAATGCGTCAATTAGAGGATCAATTAACCAATGCATTTGTGCCGCGTTGGTTGTTTGCTGCACAGCGCAAAGGACTGAGTGTTTTAACGCTCCCCATTGGGCCATTCCACAGTTACGATGGTAGTCATTTAGATGGCGCATCGGCAGTCAAATTGAGCAAAGTCATTGGCGATTCATTAAGCCGCATTTGGCCATTGCAGTAATGCAAACTATATTTGTTACATCAATTTTATTCAGATGAAAGGACTATTTATACTCGCTTCAACGCTGTTGATGGCTTTTACAGCATCAGCCCAAAATAGTCAGACTTTACTGATTCAATAATTCAGCATATTTTGCGGCATAGGCCCGAGCTGTTTGAGACGCATCAAAAACAGTTCGGGCTTTTTTGTGCAGTTCCATTCTGTTTTGTAAGCTTGATGCATATTGCACGAGTGCAGTTGCCATGGCCGCTGTATCAAATGCTTTTATAGCGGGTCTTTGCATAGCCTTTAAGATCTCTGGTACACCACCTACTTCAAATCCAAAACCCATGACGCCACTGCTAAAGCCTTCCATCAAAGTAGTGGGGTAGGTTTCAACGGTCGATGTACAGACCAAAGCATGCATTTGTTCATACGCTTTATGCATTTTATCTGCAGCATTGGCATCTTGAATCAATAAGGTGTTTGCAGGTAACTCAAAATCGAAGGCCTGTTTTTGTTGGCCAACTAAAATCAATCGGTAATCAAAGTCTTTAGGGAACAATTGAATGGTTTCTATTAAACGCTTAAGGGCTTTGTTAGGGTCATTTAAATTGGCCGCTACAAAACCTATACTGAATGGTCCTTCTAAGTATTCTTGACTGGGTTTAAAGCGCGCCGTTTCTATGCCATTTGGGATGCAAGTATTATGGCTCAATTGCCCTAAAGCCGAGTGTTCAATTTGCTTTTGCATGAATTGACTCGGACTAATCAAGCTAAGGTTCAAATGCGGATAGAGTATGCTTTTACGTTTAAACACCTGAGCCGATAAATCATGCTCACTAGGTTTTTTTAAGAGTGGACATTGTTTGCAGCCACTTTCGAAGTGATTGCAGGTATTGGGCAAATGGCAGCCACCCGTTACTGGCCAGGCATCGTGACAGGTCCAAACAATGGGTTTGTTTAATGTGGCCAAATCTTCGAGCCGAATAAACCCTTTATTGATCCAATGGATGTGAATGATGTCATAAGGGGCACACAATGCTTGCAATGTTTTAAGCGGCATGCCATGTTCGCCCATCGAAAATTTAAACCTCACACTGGCGTCTTTTTCGTGCCACAACAATTTGAATTTTTCTTGGGCATGCAAGGCGAATTTGTGCGCCTTGTCAAGCGCATGGATGGGCCAAAGTTTAACATTGTTGTTATTGCCGGTATAGCAAGCGTGATGGCTTACAAATGCTGATTCTGAATCAAGACCCTTTATCAGATTTTCTGCAAACACATACGCACCACCAGAGTTGCTGGCATTCAAATGCAATATCTGGGCTTGGTTTTTCAAAACAATTGTTTGGCAATTTACACGAAAAAAATGACTTGATGGTATACCTATCTTGCGCACAGCACCCTATATTTGCGTTATGAACGTTAAAAAGCTTCTACAAGATATTAAGCCACATGCATTGGTATTGCTTGCCTTTTTTTTAGTGGGCTATATCTACTATTTACGCACCTTTAATGGATACAGTCACAAAGAAGATGACGTTACCCAAGGTTTGTTAAAGGGTACGGAAATCGTTAAATACACCAATAAAAATGGTGAGTTTCCAGGCTGGACCAACAGCATTTTTTCTGGTATGCCAACCACTTTAATCAGAGGAAAAGTGTCCGGAAACGAAATGCGTCATGTCAATTATTTAACACCGTTCAGTCAAACAGCGTATCCGTTTCAAATTTTGTTTTTATCCTTTATAGGATTTTACCTATTGCTCAGTGCTTTTAAAGTCAGACCGCTGTTTGCGGCCCTGGGGGCCATTGCTTATGGCTTTGCAACTTATAGCATTAGCAGTGTGGAGGCAGCGCACTATACCAAAGTATTGGCCATGGCCATGATGCCAGCTGTTTTAGCATCGTTTCATTGGTTGTTTCAAGGCGAGTATTTGAAAGGCGGTTCTACATTGGCCTTCAATATGGCCATACAAGTCTATTATTTCCACTATCAAATCACTTTCTATACGCTGATCTGTTTATTGGTAATGGGTGTATATTATGTCATTGATTTGGCTAAAAAAGGTCTGATCAAGCAAGCCCTCATTGCAACACTCATTTCAATGGTGGCGGTTGGTGCTGGTGCACTGACCAATATGGATAAAATTCAATCCACTGCTAAGTTTGCAGACAACACCATGCGCGGAGGTAATGATATGGTTAAGGCCGATGCCAACAAAGACTCTAAAGAAACAGGCAAAAACGGTTTAAAACGCGACTATGCCTTTGATTGGAGCTATGGTAAAGGTGAAACATTTACCTTATTGATCCCTAATTTTTATGGGGGTAGTAGCAATGAAAAATTAGGCCGTGACTCTAAATTTTATGAAGCCACTCAAAATGATGAAGCACTTGATCAAGGCTTGCCTATGTACCATGGTGACTTGGCCTTTACGTCTGGTCCGATTTATATAGGTGCCATCATTGTATTTTTATTTGTACTGGGCATGTTTGTGGTCAAGCAACCCATCAAATGGGCTATACTGGCACTCACTTTGGTCTCCTTCGTATTAGGCTGGGGCAAGCACTTTGCAGTGGTCAATAATTTCTTGTTTGACCATTTGCCTTACTTCAACAAATTCCGAACACCCATGATGGCCTTTTGCATTGCTCAAGTGAGCATGCCGTTATTAGGCTTTTTGGGCTTACAAACTTTATACAACAATTGGTTGCAAAGTTCTGCAAAAGGCAAAGTGCAAGTTAACGCTGATGATGCGGTTCATTGGAAGTACATTACCTGGGCCTTTTATGCCGTTGGTGGATTCACCTTGTTAATGGCTTTAATGGGACCATCCATTGTGGATATGGGTGGTGTAGTTGATGAGCAATTGAGAGAAGGCGGTAACAACAATTTGATCTCAGTGCTTAAAGAAGACCGCGGCAGTATGTTGCAAAAAGATGCCATGCGCTCCTTTATTTTCATCGCACTAAGCTTTGGCGCATTATGGGCTTGGTACAAACAAAAAATCCAAAAGCAAATCGCCATGGGCTTGATTGGTATTTTAGCCGCAGTTGATTTGATTGGCGTTGATGTGCGCTATTTGAATTGGTCTGATTTTACCTTTCAAAAAGGCACGGTAACCGACCGTGAACCTGATCAAGCCGATTTGCAAATATTGGCTGATAAAGATTTGCATTACCGTGTGTTTGATTTAACCAATGATCCGTTTAACGACAACGAAGGCGCCGCTTTCCACAAAATGATTGGCGGATATGATCCTGCTAAATTAAGCCGTTACCAAGACATCATTGCAGAAGTACTGGTCAAAGAAGATACCCGCGATAAGGGCTTGGACATGTTAAACTGTAAATACATGATCGGTCTTGATTCTGGGAGCAGACGTGGGGTGATTCCTCGTTTCACAGCCAATGGCAATGCTTGGTTTGTTGGCCAATTAAAACCGGCGCTTAATGCTGCAGAAGAGATGACATCATTGCGCGCAAGTAATCCAAAAATAGAAGCCACATACAATCAATCCTTTGCTCAAAACGCACAGTTAAGTGCCAAACAATTCACATTGGATTCAAGTGTCTCGGCCAAATTGACGGCTTACCATCCGGATACCATGCGTTATACCACCAACAATGCCAATGCCGGATACTTAGTGTTCTCTGAAATTTGGTACGATAACTGGAAAGCCACCGTTGATGGCAAATTGGTGCCCATCAATAAAGTAGATTACACCTTAAGAGGTATTGAACTCCCTGCAGGCAATCATCAAGTGGTATTGTATTTTGATAAAGGCAATGATTCCATTACCCATTTGGAACAGTATTTATCATGGGCCATCTTATTGAGCATGCTCTTATTAGCGGTGTTCTGGCTTAAAGCTTACAAGACAGAAAAAGCATAGATAACAGTATTTAATTAGCCCCAGTATCAAAGGCATTGGCTTTTGCTGCTGGGGTTTTTTATGTTTGATGCTTAATCGGTTTCAATATGAATGTGTATTTTTTCTTCAAGCATTTAATTTTTATACGTATATTTGTAATTCAAATCATACGTATTATGTTGTCAAAATTAACCCTCTCTGTAGATCAGTCCGTCATAAAATCTGCTAAGGTATATGCCAAGCAAAAAGGTAAAAGTGTATCAGAATTGGTCGAGCATTATTTAAAGAGTTTACAACTAAAGGCTATTGATCAAGAGGAACTGTCGCCTAAAGTATTGGCGCTTATGGGTTCAGTAAGTATGGCCAAAACAGAGCATTACAAACAACGTTTATCAGCAGCATTGACAAAACGATACAAATCGTGAAGCATCTATTTTTAGACACCAATATCGTCATTGATTTTTTAACAGGACGAGCACCCTTTGCCTATGAGGCTGCACAACTCTTTGATAAATCCGATAAAAAGCAATTGCACATGTATGTCTCGGCCTTATCTTTTAATAACATTTACTATGTGATCAAACAAGGCAGTACACATCAAAAGTCCATAGATGCACTCAAACAATTGCAGGAATGGGTGATTACCGTTGATGTCAATGCGCAACATATTCACAAAGCCTTACATGCCAATGTGAAAGATTTTGAAGATGCTGTTCAGTTTTATGCTGCAGAGTCGCATCCTAAAATTCAGTGCATAGTGACCCGCAACCAAAAGGATTTTAAGCACAGTAAACTGCCTGTTTTTTCGCCAAAAGAAGCTCTAGCTAAGATATGGTCAGAGGCAAATCTCAAGTAATCGTTTATATTTGCCACAGTTAATCGTTACAGCATGAAGCTCTCAGTCATCAGCATCACTTACAACAATTACGAAGGGCTTTTAAAAACCCTCGAAGGCTTTAAGCAAGCCGCTCATGCCGATATTGAGTTGCTTGTGGTTGATGGCGGTTCAAAGGATCAAACACCAAGCTTCTTAGCTAGTCAAACGTTTATTAAACAGTGGGTGAGTGAGCCTGATAAAGGCATTTACAATGCTATGAACAAAGGCTTGCTAATGGCCAGTGGTGACTATGTTTGGTTTCTGAATGCTGGGGATTATGTAGAGCATTGGTCATCTGTTGAGGCTGTTCTTAAGGCCATTGAAAAAGGCCCAGATGTGCTGTATGCCGAGACCATGATGGTAGATGCCGCAGGCAAACATTTGGGCACGCGCTCAAGTGTTACCACACAAACATTGCCTCAAGCATTAAGTTGGCGCTCATTGCGCATGGGTATGACGGTTTGCCACCAGAGTTTTGTGATCAAGCGCTCTCTGGCTCAAACCTATGATGAATCGCTGCGTTATGTCGCTGATATTGATTGGATGATCCGTTGCTTGAAAACCTGTCAACAGATCGTCTTATTGCCTGGTATTATAGCCAATTTTACCGTGGATGGTT
>JBEIKN010000025.1:0-12291 GCA_040379725.1 Flavobacteriales bacterium | reverse complement strand
TACGGAAGAAACTACCTCATCCCAAAAGGCATGGCAAAAGTAGCTACAGAATCAGCGCTTAAAATGCTTGCAGAAGACATCAAACAAAGAGCATTCAAACAAGACAAAATCAAGAAAGACGCTGAAGCTTTATCCGTTAAACTTGAAGGCGTTAAAATTGTATTGAAAGCTAAAACTGGTACTTCAGGCAAAATTTTCGGTTCTGTAACTGTTCTTCAAGTGTCAAACGCACTTAAAGAACAAGGCATTGAAGTTGACAGAAGAAAAATCACTTTCTCTGAAGACCCAAAAGTACTTGGCACTTACCACGCTACCATCAACTTACATAAAGAGGTTTCAAAAGACATTGAAATCGAAGTAGTTGCTGAATAAACTTTAAACAAAACACAATCGGGGAAAAGGGGTGAAATAATTCACCCCTTTTTTCGTTGCTAATCATATCTAACCCTGTATATTCGAATCCAATTAACATGAAAAAACCGTTTTTATTTTTAATGATGCTTGCCCTTTGCCCAATTTTGGCATCGGCACAAACCAGCAAACAACAAAAAGGCTTGTTGTGGCAGATTACTGGCAATGGCCTAAAAAAACCAAGTTACTTATATGGCACCATGCATGTGAGTCAGAAAATCGCCTTTCATTTGGGGGATTCTTTTTATTTGGCACTTTCAAAAAGTGATGTTGTTGCATTAGAGCAAAACCTAGACAGTGTTATCCATCAATGGATTACTGACAATGATTTTGACAAACCTGAAGATGCGAACAAAGTCTATCAACGCAGTTCTCAAGATTACTTGACAACTTCAGATTTTACACTGAGCAGTTACAACAAACGTTTGTTAAAAAGCAAATTGAGTGAAGAAGCCAGAGAAGTCAATTATTTGTTAACCAGAGGTGAGCAAGGTGATTTTGAAGAAAATGCTTGGCTGGATTTATACATCTACCAAATTGCCAAAAAACCGGGCAAAGGCTTTACGGGTGTTGACGGCTTTCAAGAAAGCAGAGATTTGGTCAAAAAAGCTCAAAAAGAGCCTAAAGATGCTAAAAAGAAAACCATTAATTTTTCTAAGTCCTATAAATTGAGACAACAAGTCGCTGATGCCTACAGAAAAGGCGACATTTATATGATTGATTCTATTGACCGTATGACGGAATCTGACCATTACCGCGAATACATGTTGTATAAACGCAATGCCAATATGGCCCGCAGAATGGACTCCATTATGCATCTTGGCAAAACCATGTTTACAGGGGTAGGTTGTTCTCACCTTCCTGGAGACAAAGGTGTCATACAAATGTTGATGGACAAAGGTTACCAATTAAGACCCGTTCAAAGTATCGCCCTCGAAAAAAGCTCTATGGCTAAAAAATATGAGGACATGACTGTCAAACATAAGTATCAAGCACACACATCTGCAGATGGATTGATAACGGCTATTTTGCCCACCAAATTATCAATGGTCAATAACAACAGCGACTACACCTCTTACTTTTCGCCTGATTTAGCCAATGGCTACTACTATCAAATCGAAAAGATCGCTTGCAATACGATTTTTTCAGGCAAAACGCCTGACGATATTTTATTGGACATCGATACCATGATTTTTGAGAACATCCCAGGTGAGATCACATCAAAAAATCAAATATTCTCTAATGGCTTTAATGGCATGGAGGTGATCACACAATTAAAAACAGGCGATTTAAACCGCTTTCAAATCATCGCCTCTCCTTTTAATGTGTACATTATTCGTTTGAGTGGTAAAGACAAATTTGCGGTAAGTTCTGATGCTAACAAATTCTTCAAAACGTTAAAAATCAACGAAGGCAATGCCCATATTTGGAAAAGAACCCAAAGCTACGACTCCATTTTTAGCATTGAACTACCAACTGCGACCCCAGACCAGCCCCTAAAAGCTGATTTCTTATCAGATGCCAGCTATGAGCACATCGTTTATGACAAGAGCAGTGGCAATACCTACATGATCAAACAGGTCGATAAACTCAATGAAGATTATCTTGAACACGACAGCTTTGAATTACATGTAATGGCTAGGAGTTTTGCTTCAACTGATAAGTATGAAATCGTTGATACTAAAACATTTAACTTACAAGGATATGCGGCCATGGATGCGCAATTCATCAACCAATCTCAAGACCCAATTTATGCGCGCATGGTTTTGTGCGGCACCCGCTACATCTTATTTGTCTGCAAACCAATGATTAATTATTTGGAAGGTCTCCCTAGAGGCAATAATAATGACCAAGGGTTTAACGATCGTTTTTTTAGCAGTATACAATTCAATGGCAAACCAAAATACCAATACTTTGACTATAAAGACACCCATTTTTATTATTCAGTCAAAACCAGTGTTATGCCGACTCTTTGCAAAGAAAGCAATTACGACTATGGCATGTGGGGCAATTATGAAGAGGCTGACGAAGCTGAAACCAAAGAACAAGATAAATACCAAGGCAAGTACAAAGAAATGTACTTCAAAAATCAAAATGCCAACGAGTTTATTACGGTAGGATGTTACTCCTATGGTTATTATGAAAACCAAATGAATAGCTATAAGAAATACATTGAATCATGGAAGAAAAAAGGTTCTTTAAAATGTTTGTCGGCTAAGCAATATAAACGCAATGGTGTTGACTACTATTTGTATAGTTACAATGACACCAACACCTCTAGAATTATAAAAGAATTGAGTGCGTTAAGAGGCAACAGAAGGTATTCAGTTGTTGCATACTTAGACACTGTTTCTGGCAATAGTGAGTTTGTATCGAACTTTATAAATAGTTTTGATGTAAGCGATACCCTAATCAATGACAGTATTTTCAAACCTAAAGGGTACAGATTTATAGCAGACTTTAGCAGCAAAGACTCAACACGCCGAAAAGCGGCCATTAAATACTATTACACGGTTAATTTCACAAAACAGGATTTACCACATATCTACAACATCATTGACACCATTAGCAACAAAGGTGAAGCGGCTGAGCTGAGAAGCAATCTAATCGACAAGATTGCCCAAATAGACAGTGCTCAGGACCTTATAGCGCCTTACTTAAGCAAATTATACAAACGATTCAATGATACGGCCTACTTGCAAATCAAAGTGCTTACCGCAATGGCAAGAGTAAAATCACTCAAATCCTATCAAAACATTAAGCCTATTTTGTCTCAGGATATGCCAATATCAGACAATGCCAGTTCAATGGAAGCCATTCTGTATCCTTTTTATGACTCTTTAAAATTAACTAAAAACATCTTAAACGAACTCATTGAATTGACCTCTATACCTGAATACAGAATTACCGCATATGATCTGATTTCAAGAATGAAAGACAGCGGCATTATCAATGAAAATGACTACTTACCATTACACGACAAGTTGGTTAAAGAAACCAAAATTGAATACAAACGTATGATGGCAAGTGTTACCAACTTAAAAGTCAAAAACGATTATAATTCATTTGACTACTATGCCATTGATGGGGAATCTGTTCAAGACTGGGGAGAAGATTATTCCTATGACTACAGCACAAGCTATACTTACAGACCCGTTTTAAATTCCTTATTGGATTTAACCCTTCCATTAAGAAGCAAAAACACCAGCATGAATGAAATAGCCACTAAGTTGTGTAACATCAATGACAATGAACTAAGATTATCTCTTATGCCTGTACTATTGAAGTATAAATTGAGTTTCCATGACACCGTTTACGAAGCCTTGGCTAAAAACAATAAAACCAGAACCCAATTGTACGACATCTTAGAGTCCAGCAAGCAATTGGATAAGTTCCCTAAGGCATATCGCAAACAAAGTGAAATGGTGATTGGCGCCTTTTACAACTATAAATCTTATAGTAAAATTGACACCGTCGAAATCCTTTATACTCAGAAGGTTATAATTGGCAACGATAGTGGTTTAGTCTATGTTTGTCGTTATAAATTAGAGGATGACGCCGACTATTCATTGTATATGTCTGAGTCAATGCCTTGTGACACCAATGCGCTTAATACCACCAAAACACCACGAGTGTTTTATATCACTACCAATACCCTCGATGAAGAAGACAACTTTGAACAAATGGTTAAGAAGAACTTCTTTGAGAACTTATTATCAATCAGACGCTATAAAAATGGGGGATATTACACCCCAGAATACGATTATGACTTCGATGGATTATATTTTTAATCCATCGAGGCTTATGAGTGTCATTGTAAACAAAAATGTTTCTAATACGATCAATGAGTCCTCAAGTTAAATAACTGACTTAAGCTTATAGCAAAAAAAAACCTCTGCAAGCAGAGGATTTTTTTTTAATACTGTTGTTGTGATGGTTATTCAGCTGAAGCTTCTTCAGTTGAATCAGCAGCAGGTGCTTCTGCAACCACTGTTTCTGCAACTGGAGCTGCTGCTTTTTTGCTTCTTCTGGTTTTGCCTTTAGCCGCTTTATCTTGTTTGCCGATTTTATCAGTATACTCGTTAAAGTCTACCAATTCAATCATAGCCATTTCTGCGTTGTCACCCATTCTGGTGCCTAACTTTAAGATTCTGGTGTAACCACCTGGTCTGTTGGCAACCTTCTCAGCAACCACACTGAACAATTCTTTCAAAGCTTCTTTGTCTCTCAAATAAGCGAAAACCGTTCTTCTTGAATGCATGGTATCATTTTTAGATTTGGTAATGATAGGCTCTGCATACACTTTCAAAGCTTTAGCTTTAGCAAGCGTAGTGGTAATGCGTTTATGTTTGATCAAAGAGATGGTCATGTTGGCCATCAATGCTCTTCTATGTGAAGCTGTTCTACCTAATTTATTTACTTTATTTCCGTGTCTCATGGTATTCTATAATTATTCTTCGCCTAAATTGTATTTTGATACGTCCATACCAAAGTTTAAGCCTTTCTCTCTAACAAACTCTTCTAATTCAGACAAAGACTTTTTACCAAAGTTTCTGAATTTCAACAAATCATCAATGTCATAAGCTACCAATTCGCCTAATGTGCGGATTTCAGCCGCTTTTAAGCAATTGTATGCTCTAACAGAAAGATCTAGGTCAGCTAAGTTGGTTTTAAGGATCTTACGCATGTGTAAGAAGTTTTCGTCAACCTCTTGAGCTGGTTTCTTTACTTGGCTGTCAAGCAAAATATTCTCGTCGCTGAATAATATGAAATGCTGAATTAAAATATTTGCAGCTTCTTTCAAAGCATTCTCTGGATGAATAGAACCATCCGTTTGAATCTCGATGATCAACTTTTCATAGTCGGTTTTTTGTTCAACCCTGAAATCTTCGATGGTATATTTTACATTTTTGATTGGTGTAAAAATCGCATCAATTGGAATTAAACCAATTTGAGCATCTTTAGGTTTATTTTCTTCAGCAGCTACGTAACCTCTGCCTTTGTCAATTGAAATTTCAATCTCTAAGTTAACAGAAGTTTCCATGTTGCAAATCACCAAATCAGGATTCAATACTTCAAAAGTATTTGTGTAACGAGAAATATCACCAGCAGTAAATTGATCTTTACCTTTGATGCTGATAAACACTTTCTCATGATCGTCTGAATTACTGACTTTCTTGAAACGAACTTGTTTAAGATTCAAAACGATTTCAGTCACATCTTCAGCAACACCTTTAATGGTAGAGAATTCATGTTCAACACCTTGAATTCTGATAGAAGTGATGGCATGACCCTCTAACGAAGAAAGCAATATTCTACGTAAAGAGTTACCTATGGTGATACCATAGCCTTTCTCGAGTGGGCTAAATTCAAACAGACCATAAAAGTCTGTGTCTTTATGCATGATCACTCTTTCGGGTTTTTGGAATGCTAATATTGGCATTATTATGTGTATTAATTTAAGGTTTATTTAGAGTACAACTCTACGATTAACTGTTCTTTAATGTTCTCAGGAATTTCTGATCTTTCAGGTAAATTCAAGAATGTTCCAGTCATTGACTTTTCATTCCAATCTAACCAGCTGAAACGCTTTCTACCTAAGTTCAAAGAACTGGTAATGGTTTCAAGTGTTTTAGATTTTTCACGAACAGAAACAGTATCGCCTGGTCTTAATAAGTATGAAGGGATGTTAACAATCTCTCCATTCACCAAGATGTGGTTGTGAGAAGTCAATTGTCTTGCAGCGCTTCTTGTAGGAGCAATGCCTAATCTGTATACTGTATTGTCTAATCTTGACTCTAAAGTTTTCAATAAGTTTTCGCCTGTGATACCACGTTTTTTAGCAGCTAATTTAAATGTTTTAGCAAATTGGCGCTCTAATAAACCGTAGGTGTATTTGGCTTTTTGTTTTTCAATCAACTGAATTGCATACTCAGATTGCTTTCCTCTTCTTCTAGAATTGCCATGCATTCCTGGAGGATAGTTCTTTTTCTCAACAGTTTTATCTGGACCAAAGATAGCTTCTTTGAATCTACGTGCGATTTTGGTTTTTGGACCTGTATATCTTGCCATTGTATTTCTTAATCTAAATAGTGAATGATTATATGCGTCTGCGTTTTGGAGGACGACAACCGTTGTGAGGAAGTGGCGTAGTGTCGTGGATTGAAAGCACTTCGATACCAACTGCAGCTAAGTTTCTGATAGCAGAATCTCTTCCTGAACCTGGTCCTTTAACAAACACATCTACCTTTCTCAAGCCTAAATCGTAGGCTACTTTACCACAGTCTTGGCTTGCCAATTGAGCAGCATAAGGTGTGTTCTTTTTTGACCCTCTGAAACCCATTTTACCGGCAGAAGACCAAGAAATCACATCCCCATTAGCATTGGTTACTGAAACAATGATGTTGTTGAAAGACGCTTTAATATGCACCTGTCCAACTGGATCAACTTTAACTTTCTTTTTGTTTTTTACAGTACTCATTTATCTATTATTTAGTAGCTTTCTTTTTGTTAGCAACAGTCTTACGTTTACCTTTTCTGGTACGTGAGTTGTTTTTAGTACTTTGACCTCTTAATGGTAAGCCTTTACGGTGACGTGTGCCACGGTAACAACCTATGTCCATTAAACGTTTGATGTTCAATTGAACTTCAGAACGCAATTCGCCTTCGGTCTTGAAAGAATTGGCGATGATGTTCCTGATTGAGGTTAACTCATCATCGTTCCACTCACCCACTTTTTTGTCGTGGTTAATGTTGGCTTGGTTCAAAATAGACTCAGCTCTGCTAGAGCCAATTCCGAACACATAGGTCAAACCTATAACGCCTCTCTTGTTTTTAGGTAAATCTATACCAGCTATCCTTGCCATTGTTATTGTTTATCCTTGTCTTTGTTTAAATTTTGGGTTCTTCTTGCAAATAACAAAAAGTTTGCCTTTTCTTTTTACCAGTTTGCAGTCTACGCTGCGCTTTTTAACTGAAGTTCTTACTTTCATACTAATTATTTATATCTATACGAAATTCTTCCCCTGCTTAAATCATAAGGGCTCATTTCCACTTGAACTCTGTCGCCTGGTAATACCCTGATGTATTTCATACGCATTTTACCTGAAATGGTCGCAATGATCTCATGCTCATTCGCCAACTTCACACGAAACATTGCGTTTGACAATGCTTCTATGATCGTGCCGTCTTGTTTTATGGAATCTTGCTTAGCCATTTTTCGGGGGGTGCAAATTTAATACTTTATTTTTTATTTATCAAATTGATTGTGTTCCTAATGTTCCTGATCTGCCGCGAATACGACCTGACTTCATCAGTCCATCGTAGTGACGCATCAATAAGTGACTTTCTATTTGTTGTAAAGTGTCCAATACAACACCTACCATGATCAACAATGACGTTCCTCCAAAGAACTGAGCAAAGCTTTGGCTGATACCAAACAACATCGCTATAGATGGAAGAATGGCAACTGCTGCTAAGAACAATGATCCTGGGAAAGTAATTCTCGACATGATTTCATCGATGTACTCGCTGGTATGTCTACCTGGCTTGATGCCTGGTATAAAGCCACCGCTTTTCTTTAATTCATCAGCCATTTGATTTGAATTCACTGTGATGGCTGTATAAAAGAAAGTAAATGCAATGATAAGTGTTGCGAATACCGTATTGTATGCAAATGAACCATAATCACTCATAGCTCTCAAAAAAGAACCTGGATTGTCTACACTCTGAGCGATGGTTGGTGGCAAAAACATAATGGCTTGAGCAAAGATGATTGGCATTACACCAGCAGAATTCACTTTAAGTGGAATGTACTGACGCGCTCCGCCTACCATTTTACTACCTTCAATCCTTTTGGCGTAATTGACACTGATTTTTCTGACACCTTGTATCAAAAGTATGGTGGCAACAATAACGGCTAACCAAGTAACAATTTCTACAATGAACAATGGCATACCACCTTTTGTAATACGTTGATCCAATTCAAAGCCCAATGCTTCTGGCAAACGGTCAATGATACCTACCATGATGATTAAAGATATACCATTACCCAAACCTTTATCGGTAATGCGTTCTCCTAACCACATGGTAAACATTGTACCCGCAACCAACATACCAACGTTAATGATCATAAACATGGTTTCTGACATTAACTCAGGATGTGTTTTGAACAACAAAGCACTCCAATTGTCTGATTTGCCTGTGATGTTATACAAATAAGCTACAGCTTGTACCATTGTAATGGCAATGGTTAAAACTCTAGTGTATTGATTGATTTTACGACGTCCATCTTCCCCTTCTTTTTGCATTCTTTGGAAGGTTGGAACAGCTATCGTTAACAATTGAATGACGATAGATGCAGAGATATAAGGCATGATACCTAAGGCGAAGATAGCGCCTCTACCAAATGCACCACCTGCGAAAACATTCACTAAACCAAGAATACCTTCGGTTTGGCTTTTTAAAGCCCCCATTAATACACTGCCATCAATACCTGGTAATATAATAAAGGTACCAACTCTGTATACAAGGAGTAATAAAAGGGTGTTTTTGATCTTAGATCTAAGCTCCTCTATACTCCAGATTTCTTTGATTTTTTGAATAAATTTCTTCATTCTCTAGGGATTAGTAAATGGTAATTAAATGAACTGAACCGCCTTTACCTTCAATGGCTTGTTTGGCTGTATCAGAAAAGCCATGTGCATGAACTTCTAATTTAGCAGTCAACACACCACGACCTAAGATTTTAAAGTATTCTCTCTTACCAACTAAATGGTTGCTCACCATAGTTTCGTGGTTGATAACAGTTAATCCTTTAGCGTCTGCAAGTTTTTGCAACACATCTAAGTTAATGGCAGCTAATTCAACACGGTTGATGTTTTTGAAACCACCTTTAGGTATACGACGTTGCAATGGCATTTGACCGCCTTCAAAACCTTTCTTACGGCTGTAACCGCTTCGGCTTTGTGCACCTTTATGACCTCTTGTAGATGTACCACCTCTTCCAGAACCTGTACCTCTACCAATTCTTTTTTCTTTTTTAGTTGCACCTTGTGCAGGCTTTAAGCTATTTAATTCCATCTTAAATATTTTCTACTTTTACTAAGTGATTCACTTTTCTTAGAATGCCTTTGATCTGTGGAGTCAAAGTCAATTCATTAAAACTATTGATTTTATCGAGACCAAGCGCATGCATGTTTCTCTCAACCCTTTCAGATTGACCAATAGTACTACGCAATTTGGTTATTCTTACTTTAGACATATAATTAACCGTTAAATACTTGTTTTAAATTGAGGTTTCTTTGTTTAGAAATGGTGTAAGGATCTCTTAATTTAGCCAATGCATCAAGGGTTGCTTTTACCACGTTGTGTGGGTTTGAAGAACCTTTAGATTTAGCTAGAACGTCGTGAACACCAGCGCTTTCTAATACTGCACGCATAGCACCACCCGCAATTACACCTGTACCATGTGAAGCTGGCTTAATGAATACGCTACCTCCACCGAATTTACCATATTGTTCATGAGGAACAGTACCGTGTAAAATTGGCACTTTTATAAGGTTTTTCTTAGCGTCTTCGATGGCTTTTTGAATGGCATCGGTTACCTCACCGGCTTTACCTAAACCATTGCCTACTATACCATTTCCATCACCCACTACTACAATGGCAGTGAATGTAAATGTACGACCACCTTTGGTTACTTTGGCAACGCGGTTTACTGCAACAACTTTCTCTTTTAATTCGAGTTCAGATTGTCTAACACGTTTGATATTGCTATTTGTCATTTTCCTATTGTATTAAAATTGTAAGCCCCCTTCTCTAGCACCTTCTGCAAGACTTTTGATTCTACCATGGTAAAGGAAACCATTACGGTCAAATACTACAATAGAAATGCCTAATGCTTTAGCTTTTTCAGCAATGCGTTTGCCTACGATAGCTGCTTTAGCAGTGTTGGTCTCTTTTGATGCCACTAGATCTTTTTCACGACTTGATGAAGCACACACAGTTTTGTGGTTGATATCAACAATCTGAGCATAAATCTCAGCATTGCTTCTGAAAACGACCAAACGAGGGCGTTCAGCAGAGGCTGTGATTTTACCTGCTACTCTGCGTTTTATTTTTAGTCTTCTTTCTGATTTAACTAAGCTCATTTTCCTAAATTATTATTTTTTAGATGCTGACTTACCAGCTTTTCTTCTTAATTGTTCACCTGCAAAACGGATACCTTTTCCTTTGTATGGTTCAGGCTTGCGGAAACCTCTTATTTTAGCAGCCACTTGACCTAACAATTGTTTGTCAGCGCTTTCCATGATGATGGTCGGGTTTTGACCTTTTTCAGTAACCGTAGTCAATTTGATTTCTTTTGGTACTTCTAACATGATTCTGTGAGAGTATCCTACAGATAAATCTAAGATTTGACCAACATTGGTTGCTTTGTAACCAACACCTACCAATTCTTGTTTGGTGGTATGACCTTTAGTTACACCCTCAACATTGTTGTTCAACAATGAGCGGTATAGACCGTGTAATGCACGGTTTTGTTTTTCGTCGTTAGGGCGTTCAACGGTCAATACATTGTTTTCAACTTTTACATTGAATCCAGCTTGTATTGGCTGATGTAATTCGCCTTTTGGACCTTTTACTGTCACGATATTGTCAGCAGAGACTTTAACATCTACGCCTGCTGGCACGGTGATTGGAGCTTTTCCTATTCTTGACATGGTATTCTTACTTTAATGGTTTACGATACGTAACACAGCACTTCGCCACCTACGTTCATTGTTCTTGCTTCTTTATCGGTGATTACGCCTTTAGAGGTAGAGATGATGGCAATACCCAAACCATTGATTACACGTGGTAAATTATCGGCTGGGGCATACTTTCTCAAACCAGGCTTACTCACTCTGATGAGTTCTCTGATGGCAGGTTGTCTGGTTGCTGCATCGTATTTAAGCGCAACTTTGATCACACCTTGTTTGTTTTCTGTTTCTTCGAACTTATAGTTTAAGATGTAGCCTTTTTCAAAAAGCACTTTAGTCATTGCTTTTTTGATGTTTGAAGCAGGAATTTCAACAATTCTGTGCTTGGCTTGTAATGCGTTTCTTAAACGGGTTAAGTAATCTGCTATTGGATCAGTCATTGTATTCTATTTTTATTACCAACTTGATTTTGTTACACCTGGAATTTTACCTGCTGAAGCCAATTCGCGGAACTGGTTTCTGCACAAACCAAATACATTAATGTAGCCTCTTGGTTTGCCTGTTAATTTGCATCTGTTGCGCAAACGAACTCTTGAAGAGCTTCTAGGAAGCTTTTGTAAAGCGATGTAATCGCCAGCTTCTTTTAATTGTTTGCGTTTTTCTGCGTATTTAGCAACTAGTCTCTCTTTTTTGAGTTCTCTTGCTTTTATTGCTTCTCTTGCCATGTTGTTCTAATTATTTTTTAAATGGTAAACCAAATGCTCTTAACATTTCTAAACACTCTTCATCTGTTTTGCAGGTAGTCACAAAAGTGATGTCCATACCAGAGATTCTAGTGGTTTTATCGATATCTATCTCAGGGAAAATGATTTGTTCAGTGATGCCCATGGTGTAGTTACCTCTACCATCGAAACCTCTCACTTCTAAACCTTGAAAATCTCTCACACGAGGCATGGCTACAGAAATCAATCTTTCCAAGAATTCAAACATTGCTTCTTGACGCAAAGTTACTCTTGCACCAATTGGCATTTTTGCTCTTAATTTGAAATTACTGATGTCTTTTTTAGATACAGTTGCCAAAGCTTTTTGACCAGAAATTCTAGTCATTTCATCAACGGCGCTATCAATTAACTTTTTATCGTTTACAGCATCGCCAATACCTTGATTCAAACATATTTTT
>JBEIKN010000024.1:0-12413 GCA_040379725.1 Flavobacteriales bacterium | reverse complement strand
TGCATCCTAAGTATTTAGCTTTAACACTTATAGCCCTCATTGGCGCTATGTTAAGTCAGTTGATTTGTTTTTTGTTTTTATTTACTGCCGGATTTTACGGTACTATGGTGGCCATTGATTCGTGGATTACTAAGCAGTCGCATCCATTTAAGCTTAACGCATACAATGTCTTGTTTTATTTGAATGTGTTAGCGGTGGTTTTGATGTTAACCCCAATGGGCAATAACCTCATGCGTCCGATCATAGAATTGTTTTTGCCAGGCAATATGGCCAATTTGATTTTGCCCAATCTTAAAGCAGCGATGGCAGCCATTGATGGGGAACAATTTTACAAATCTTACGATGTGTATCAAGGTGTTTTGGCCTATGATTACAAGTTGGTCTACGGACTTGGATTGCTTGGAATTGTATGTGCATTGATCAGCAACAGAAAATTGGCCTACATACTTATTTCGAGTTTTATTGTGCCTTTTTTACTCATGAGTTTTGTGTTTAGAGAACCTGTTCATGCTAAATATTTAAGCTATGTCTACCCATTGTATTTGATCAGTGCAGCCTACGCTTTACACTTCATTGCTTTTAACTTGATGAAACATCTAAGCAAAGGTATGAGTGATGCTTCAAGGTCTTATTTAAGCACTTGTAGCATCGTGTTCGTTGTTTTGGTGTTTGGTATTGCTAAACGCAACGAGATCGCTTCATTGTTAAAAACCCAAACCCATGGTGACGTAGTTGATAAACAGATTTCAGAGATTCATTATGTGAATTGGAAGCAACCATGTTTATTCATCAAAGACCACAAACAAGCGGGCGATGTCATTATGGCTACCGTTCAACAAGCGCCGAGATTTTATCTGGGCTTGGATTCTGTTGTTTGGTTCAGGCAAATGCACAAAGACAACAAAAAGGGCGAATGGGTATACAACACTCCAGACCAACGTCGATTAAGTGCTACCACCTACGAACAATTAGTTAAAACCTATAACGAAAACCCAAGAGGATGGTTATTGGCTGATTACTATTTTGACAATGCAGCCACTGATCCAAGAGCTAAAGAATTTGTTGAGCGTAATTTTGTTTTCCATTTTGATGCCTGCGAAGACGGAGCCGTTAAGGTGTTTAGCTGGGACAAAGCAAAACCTAAAACCTATGCCAGTAGTTTCGTGATCGAAATGGGCAAGAATCCAAATCAGTTGGGTTCTATGCCTATGAGTATTAACATCAATAAAGCTGCCCTACCGCCTAAAGTCAATATGTATTTTAGCTCTCAAGGCATTGATTCAGATATGGAAGCCTTTATTCTCATCAATGATCAACAAGTGGCTATAAAAACCAATGGTAAAGCATCTGATATCGGCACCAATGTGCTTGAGGTGAATTCAGCTTTGTTCAAGCAGGGCGAGAATAAAATTCAATTTGCTTACAATGCAGAAGAAGGCAATGGCGATGTCATTAAAGGCTGTGTCATTTACAGCATGGATTTAAGATGAGCATTCTAAAACAGATTACTTTTTAAACGCCTATTGCCATGCTTTGGCGGCGAATTTAATTGCAAGAGCTTTACAAGGTTTTTGACTGCTTTGAAGGCGTCGAAGGCTTTACAATCTATGGATTTATAGTAATGGGAATTCCCACTTTTGCAGCTTTGTAAATCTGGTCAATTTCATGGTCCGTAACTGCAATACATCCAGCCGTCCAATCATACCAACGATGAAATTTACCTATTAAACTAAACCTAGGATCTAGACCATGTATACAGATGTCGTCTCCTTTTTTCCCCATTTTTTTTTCTTCATCTGTTGGATAGCTAACTTTTAAACTTCTGTGGTATTTGCTGATACCCAAGCCAAGTTTTAATTGGAGCTTGTATTTGCCTTCTGGTGTTTTGTTGTCGCCTTCAAGCTGCTTATCACCAACAGGCGATTTTCCTAAAGACACTTCATAAGTTTTGAGCAATTTGTCGCCATCATAAACCATCATTTGTCGCTCTGATTTGTTGATAACGATACTTGAGATCTTAGCATGTTCTTCTAAAGGTTTTTCAGGATAGACATAATAAATCAAACCGGTTAAAAACAAACTTATCACAATCCATTTAAGGGTCTTTTTTGTTTTCATTGCTTAGGAATAGACATTTAATCAATAACGAAAATAATGATATAAATTGTCAATAGTGACATTGGTCACTATTATTCTTAACTAATTAAAGTAAGTTTGTTCTATGGAACTTCAAATCACGGAACAACAACAGGTGCACGACCTTAAAAAGCAATTCAATCATTGTTTTCCTTTTTTAAAAATCGAGTGCTTTCATCAAGGGCATGCGGAATCAACTGGCACAGCTAAAAAAGCCATGATTGATTCGAATACGCCTTTAAAGGATTTAGGTTTGAAACAGTTTGGATCATTTACAATTGACCCAAGTATGTCTGTCAATGCCTTTGAGCAAAACATGGCATCAGTATTTGGTTTAAACCTTCATGTATTTCGTCGTTCAGGGAATCTGTTCATTGAAACGACCGCTACCGATGATTGGACCTTAAAAGCTCAAAACGATGAGGCAAAAGCCATGTCGACACACGAGTCACCTGAGCAACAGGATTTTACAGATAAAGATCAGTGGGATTAATACTCAACCCTTCGATGCATACTGTTCATCGAAATCCGCTATTTATCTGACACTTTGTCATAAAAAGCCGTATATTTGCCCTCCCATGCAAGATTTAGAGATTTCGCAAGAATTGGCGGTGCAAAACAGCATACAACGCAAGCAATATTACATTGAGAGTTATGGCTGTGCTATGAATTTTAGCGACAGCGAAATCATAGGCTCCATATTGAATGCTCATGGCTATGGCAATACTCAAGACGAATTCGATGCCGATGTGGTGTTTTTAAATACCTGTGCCATCAGAGAAAACGCAGAAAAGACCATCAGAGACCGTCTGAACCAATTGAGAAACAACAAAAAGAAAAACTCAGATTTGATTATAGGTGTTTTAGGTTGTATGGCCGAAAGACTTAAAACCAAATTACTCGAAGAAGAAAAATTGGTCGATGTTGTTGCAGGTCCAGATTCCTACCGTGACTTACCAAAATTAATCGCAGAAGTTGAACAGGGCAATAAAGCCATTAATGTTTTATTGAGTCGAGAAGAAACCTACGCAGAAATATCGCCTTTGCGATTAAACACCAATGGGGTCTCAGCATTTGTATCAATCATGCGCGGTTGTGACAACATGTGTAGTTTTTGTGTAGTACCTTTTACCAGAGGTAGAGAACGCAGCCGTCAACCAGAAAGCATTATCGCTGAGATCAAACAATTGAGCGAAACCGGTTACAAAGAAGTCACCTTATTGGGTCAGAATGTGGACAGTTATTTGTGGTTTGGAGGCGGTCCAAAAGTGGAATTCAAACAAGCTTCAGAAGAACAAAAAGCCAGTGCCGTAAGCTTTGCCATGTTGCTTGAACAAGTGGCGCAAGTTGATTCAAATATGCGCATTCGTTTTAGTACTTCACATCCTAAAGACATTTGTGACGATGTGTTGTACACTATGAAAAAGTACGATAACATTTGCAATTACATTCACTTGCCAGCCCAGAGCGGTAATACCAGAATACTCGAAGCCATGAATCGCACCTATACCAGAGAATGGTATTTAGACAAGGTGAAAAGGATTAAAGAGATCATACCAAATTGTGGCATCAGTTGTGATATCATTGCAGGATTCTGTTCTGAGACAGAAGAAGAACACCAAGATACATTATCATTGATGCAGGCTTCTAGATTTGATTTTAGCTATATGTACAAATACAGCGAAAGACCAGGTACTTTGGCGCAAAAGAAAATGACCGACGATGTGCCAGAAGCTGTAAAATCCAGACGCCTCACGGAAATCATTGCCCTTCAGAACAAAATATCGCTCGAAAACAACCAAGCCTATGTTGGAAAAGTTGTGAGGGTATTGGCCGATGGCTTATCCAAGAAAAGCGACCAAGATTTATCAGGTAGAAATGACGAAAACATCAAAGTGGTTTTTCCGAAAGGAGACCATCAAATAGGCGACTTCGTGGACGTATTAATTGAACGTGTAACCGTTACAACATTAATTGGTAAAGCCCTTTAATTCATATGGAATTACAAAGCATTAAAAACCGTTTTGAGATTGTAGGCAACTCGCCCGCCCTTAATCATGCGCTTGAGACCGCTATCAAAGTGGCCCCAACAGACATGAGTGTATTAATCACAGGAGAGAGCGGTGTGGGTAAAGAATCTTTTTCAAAAATCATTCATTCGTTGAGTGCCCGAAAGCATGGTAATTTTATTGCTGTAAACTGTGGAGCCATTCCTGAAGGTACCATTGATTCTGAATTGTTTGGTCATGAAAAAGGATCATTCACAGGCGCTACAGATGCTCGAAAAGGGTATTTTGAATCTGTCAATGGCGGCACAATTTTTTTAGATGAAGTTGGCGAATTACCTCTAGGTACACAAGCCAGATTATTAAGAATATTAGAAAATGGCGAGTTCATAAAAGTGGGCTCATCAAAGGTCTTAAAAACCAATGTAAGGGTCGTTGCTGCTACCAATAGAGATCTATTAGAAAGAGCCTCTCAGGGTAAGTTTCGCGAAGACTTATATTACCGTTTGGCCACGGTTCCTATTCGTGTACCAAAACTCAGCGAAAGACGCGACGATATATACCTATTGTTTAGAAAATTCGCTACTAATTTTGCTGAAAAAAACCACGCCCCTTTGGTGCAATTAAATCAGGAGGCTCAAGACCTATTGCAGCGTTACGATTGGCCAGGTAATGTTAGGCAATTAAAAAACATTACTGAACAAATTTGTGTTTTAGAAGCAGACAATCAACCAGTAAATGCAGCCACTTTAGCCATGTATTTACCGCCAACTCCATCGCATTTGCCTTTGGCATTTAATGGACAAGACAACTTATCCGCTCAAGGCTTTAGCGAACGAGACATTTTTTACAAATTCCTGATAGACATGAAAAAGGATGTCAGTGAATTGAAACGCATAGTGGTAGGATTGGTTGAGAACAGCACCAATCGAGAAGAATTCATCAAAAACAACAAG
Source organism: Flavobacteriales bacterium (assembly GCA_040379725.1). Taxonomy (GTDB): domain Bacteria; phylum Bacteroidota; class Bacteroidia; order NS11-12g; family UBA955; genus JABMMZ01. The sequence goes on along the minus strand of JBEIKN010000024.1, from coordinate 7,315 downwards.
GAAGACATTCAACATGTTTTGTATGATGAACCATTTTACAACGATCATTACGAGAAGCCAGTCATCATTCCACCTACGAATGTTCAACCAATGATGCGCAATAATGTGATTGATGTTCAACCCCTCGAAGATCACGAACCTGAGCGTTTAACCATTGCCGACCAAGAGTTGGATATGATTAAAAAAGCGCTTAACAGAAACAAAGGCAAACGCAATAAAGCAGCCAGAGAGTTAGGCATTTCAGAACGCACTTTGTACCGAAAAATCAAACAATATAACCTAGATGATTAGAAATAAAACACTCTACAGTTTATTGGTGCTGTTGTTGTTAAGTTTAACAGCTTGCAAGTCATGCTCATACAGCTTGTCGGGTATTAATATTCCTGTTGATGTTAAGACCATTAGCATTCAATATTTTAACAACCAAGCCAGTTATATCAATCCAAGTTTAAGTCAGAAATTTACCGAACAAATGAAGGATAAATTTTTGCGCGAAACTTCATTGACCATACAGGGTCAAGAAGGTGATTTTAAATTATCTGGAAGCATTGTTGATTACAAAACTGAATCAGTGGCCAGTAACGCCAATACAGGCTCGTCTAAAAACAGATTCAGTATGACCGTTAGGGTCGTTTTTGAATGCCCTAAACACCCTGAGATGAATTTCACGGAAAATATCTCTAAATTTCAGGAGTTTAATGCTACCGAAACATTTCAGTCAATTGAAGCCAGTTTAAGTGAACAAGTCAGCACTCAAATCATTCAGGAAGTATTTAACAAAGTCGCATTAAAGTGGTAAGGGTATGAATCTTCAAAGGTTAAATGAGCTCTATTTCAATCAGGCAACGTTAAGTAACGCTGATGTTGAAGATTTGCGCCAACTTACCAAAGATTATCCCTATTATGCTAAGCCTTTTGAAATTTTAGCCCGCCATTACCATCAGACCCAACATTACAAATTCAATGATATGTTGAGGCAGGCTGCTATTCGTGTCAGAGATCGTAAAGCTTTATATGAATTCATTCATTTAAGCCAAGTGATTCAAGCACATGTGTCAATAGCTGCAACTGAGACCATGGTGAGCCCTCAGGAAGTGCTCCAGGAATCAGCCAAAAAAACAGAAGCGCCTATTGAAACAGCCCCAATTGAACAAGTTGAAACAATTGTTGTTGAACAAAGCCCTGAGGCATTTTTAGAAGAAGTCATATTGCCTAAAGAGGAAGCAGTCAGCAGCATAATTGACCATCCAGAAACAGTGTTTGAACCCGTCGATGCTTTTGAGGCAGAAGATCTTCCAGCATTTGAGTTTGAAGCCAATTTTGATATCAGTGTGATCGATGTTCAGACCAATTCTGAAGATGCAGATTTAATTGGCGAAGAAATCGCTGCTGAGTTTACCTTTTCAAAATCAATGTTTGATGCAGGCGAGGCTGTTCAAACCACTGAAAGCCTTGAAACTACCACCAATGTTGATCTTGAGACCAATCTTGAATCACCAGCTGAAACCGGTACAGTAACACCTCTTGAAACGTCTGAAGCCCCATTAACTGAATTGTCAAAACCAATTCAACTGGCAGAGACGCTCAGAAAATATCCTGTCTACAACATCGATGAATTCTTAAAGGAAACCCCTTCAGAACCAATCGTTCAGACAGAGTTGACGTCTAATCCTGTTACGCAGGCACCTGCCGGTGCAATGGATTTTTTAGCCTGGTTAAACAGTGATTTTGCCAATAGTGCGTCTTCAACAACTGGGGCAATTGAATATCCAATAGACGATGAGTTAACAACACCTGACGATGACCTCACTGAAACCAGAAGCGTTAAATCATTAGACATCATCGAAAAATTTATTGCCATTAATCCTCAAATCTCTAGGCCCAAAAAGGAGTTTTACAGCCCAGAAAACATGGCCAAACGCAGCGAGGTAGTCGACTTAGAAATTGTCTCTGAAACCTTGGCTAACATGTACTACGAACAAGGGAATTTGGATTTAGCCATCAAAACCTACGAAAAATTAAGTTTGCAAAATCCCGCTAAACAGCCGTTATTTGTAGACCTTATTGAAAAAATAAAAAAAGAAAAACGATAATATTATGCTAAACATCATACTCATAATTGGAATCATAGTTGCTGCCTTAATGATCATCATTGTGTTGATTCAAAACCCAAAAGGTGGCGGATTGGCCTCTAATTTTTCTTCAAGCAATCAGTTATTTGGTGTTCAAAGAACAACCGAAGGTGTTGAGAAAATGACCTGGATCTTTGCTGCTTTGATTTTATTTGTATCATTGGTAGCTAGCTCATACAATGGCGCTCCAGCTGCTAAAGGAAGTGCAAGTGCTAAAGATGAAAAAATGCAAGAGTTGATTGATGCACCTCCTGCTAAGACTACACCTAAGTCTACAACTACGCCAAATCAATAATCAAGGGATTGCCAGCGCAATACCCAACTTGACGTTCTGATTAAAGAACTCACCCCCCATTATATTATTGCGGTCAAACCGTTTGTAACTCAAGTCAAATTGCATATTTATGCCAATGCGTTTACCCAAGAGGTAAGATACATTGTTTTGAACATATTTTTGACTACCAATGGCATTTTGATTGGATCCAATGGCGTCTACAAACATGACATCGTAGCCGGCTAAGCAGGTATAAGTAACACGAGGTTTTAATTGTACTTTAATGCCCAATACAATGCCGGTGTTAACGGCATCTATTACATAGCGGGCCTTTTTAATGGGATTGCTGTAAAAGGTTCTAGAATCGAGATTGAGGCCTGCCCCCAGGCTAAATTTAGATTGTCTGATCAAGTTCCATCCATAGGTAAGTGTAAAAACAGGCAGATCTTTGCCTAAGATGCGGTTAGTATCTTTAAAAATGCCAGAATCTTTCTGTCCGGTGGCAATGTAGCGTGCTAACCAAGTGGCATCAAAGCGCATAAACCGCTTTTTACCCATGGCTAAAACATTACAACTTAAACCGCTGGTATTAATATGGCCGTTTGATGTGTTGATGGTGGATGGAATTTGTCCAGCCTGAATCACATTGAATATGTAAATTCTTTTTTGAGCCAATAAAGGGAAGACTTGCAAACAAATCAACAACCATATTACGCGCTTCATATTACAAATGTAACGCTGCTATGGGGTCTATTGGTATAAACTAATCACCAGTTGTCCAATGAATAGAACTGCTCGGGCTTTGGCATTAACCTTAATTTCCATTCTGCCGGAAATAAATTGTTAATTCTGTTACCTGCAAATTTGCCCCAACCAATTGTATGCCCATTGAATTGTATGACCGTGTAGCCTTTTTCTTTGCCAGAGTATGGGATGATCTGTTTACTGAAGTATTGCAAAGCAGTGGCTTGATCAACAGTTTGAATAGGGTATTCATTTGTATTAAATCCTAATGAAAAAGGCAATTGATCAGAGGGTGTAAAGCGCTTTTGTTGATGGTTTCCAACAAGAGTGCCTAAGCTCACACAATGCAATTTGTAAAGGGCTGTTTCAAACAATGACAAGGTGTTAAAAGGGACCAAATGTATGTTGTCTTCAATGTGTACTAAAGCATCTGCTTGGCTTAGTCCTATAGGCAACTCATCAGAGTATTTAATGTGCTTAATGGCCTTTTGTTTGTGTTCAATAGTTGTTTGATGACTGTTTGTTTTTTGCAACAAGGCAATGTAAAACCCTTCGCCTTTAATTTGATGCGGGTAACACTGTTTTTCGAAGTCATTTGAAGCCTCTAGCCATGGGATGGCTTTAAAGCCTTTTTGAATCAAACGCTCCATTTGCTTTTGATTTTCACCAGGATTATAGGTGCAGGTGCTATAAATTAAAAAACCACCTGGAAGCAAGCATTGTTCAATCTGATCCAAGATGCGTTGTTGTCTGAGTTCGCAAGTTTGAACATTGTTGATGGACCATTCATTCGCCGCTTGAGGATCTTTTCGGAATAAACCTTCTCCACTGCATGGCGCATCAACAACAATGACATCAAATAGAGGACCTAAATGTGCAAAGTCAGCGCTATCGGCATGGCATACTATACTGTTGTAATACCCTTGTTTACGAATATTCTCGAGCAATACGCCCACCCTTGATTTAATGACCTCATTACTGACCACGACATCATCGTGTGCGCACATGGCCAATAGATGGGTCGATTTTCCGCCAGGAGAGGCACATAAATCCAATACTTTGATGGGGTTTTGGTACTGTGATTTAACAAATTTAAAGACCTGTTCTAGATGCATACTGCTGGCCTCTTGAACGTAATAGGCGCCTGCATGCCACAAAGGATCTGAAGCAAAATTTGGTCTCTCGGGCAAATACCTGCCTAGCTCTGACCATTCAATGGTTTGAAGATTTGTTTGGCGAGCATATTTTTTAGGGTTGATTCGGATTGAAATTGGCGCAGGCTCGTTAAGGGCTTGAACAAAGGCTTCAAACGCTTTATCCCCTAATTGGGATTGCATACGACTGATAAAGTCTGATGGCCAATTCATTTTTTTGTTAAGGTAATACCACCCAGAATAAACACCATACCGGCCATTTGAAATAGCCCTATAGGTTCTCCATCAAACATGCCCCACATGTAAGCAAATACAGGGATTAAATAGGTAACAGAGGCCGCAAATAAGGCGGTGGTTTTTTGCACCAATTGATTGAAAACGATTAAGGACCCTGCTGATCCTATCACCCCTAAAATGATAATGTAAATCAGTGCATCATGGCTTTGAGGATTGTTTACAATGACTTCGTGTGCTCCAAAATACAAGCCGATCAATAAAGCAGGAATGGCAATCATGGTAAGCGGCATCATACTGTTGATGATGGGCGTTAAATGACTCAGTTTAGATTTGATGATATTGACATTGATACCATACAAAACCGCCGCTACTAATACTTTTAAGCAAGGTTCAATATAGGCTGTTTGAAATGTGAAGCCTGTTTTAGATTTTGAAAGGATTAATATCAAGGCCCCTAAAAGACCCACCATAATGCCAATAAATTGCTTTAGGTTAAACAATTGTGCAAAGAGAATCACGCCTGAAATTAATGCGAAAATGGGTGTTAAAGCGTTAAGGGCTCCAGACAATGAACTGGGCATTTGTGAGCCTGCACTCGCAAACAAATAGGCAGGAATGAAATTGCCTAAGGTGCCTGATAAGGCTAAAAACAACCAATCTTTTTTAGCTGGCACATTGATGTGTTTAACAAAGAAAAAGACAGCCACTGAACCAGCAAATACCAGTCTTAATGAGGCTAGTTGCATAGGATTAAATGAGACTAATCCTCGTTTCATGAGGATGAAGGCACTGCCCCAAACAAATCCTAAAAACAACAAAACCGCTATGGTTTTAGCATCGAATTTCACGCTGAAAACAGATTAATATTGTTCTTTCTTATTTGGAAAATCAACAGACTTAACATCTCTAATGTATTGTTTTACACTGCCTGTAATGGTCTCGTAAAGATTCAAATAACGGCGCATAAAACGCGGCGAAAAATCTTTGTTGATACCAAGCATATCATGCAATACAAGCACTTGTCCATCAACTCCAGCGCCCGCTCCAATGCCAATCACTGGTATTTTAACCATTTTGGCTACCTTATTGGCCAATTTAGCCGGTATTTTTTCGAGGACTAAAGCAAAACAACCAGCTTGTTCAAGTGTTTTGGCGTCAGCAATCAATTGATCCGCTTCAAGTTTGTCAACTGCGCGAACGGCATAAGTGCCAAATTTATAAATGGATTGAGGGGTTAAGCCCAAATGACCCATTACAGGAACACCTGCACTGATTATACGTTTTACCGATTCACATACTTCTGCACCACCTTCTAATTTAATGGCATGTGCGCCACTTTCTTTCATGATTCTAATGCTGCTATTCAAGGCTTCTTTGCTGTTGCCTTGATAGGATCCAAACGGCAAATCAACTACTACCAATGATCGCTTGACAGCTCTGATAACTGACGAAGCGTGGTAAATCATTTGATCTAATGTAATGGGCAAGGTCGTTTCATGACCCGCCATGACATTACTTGCACTATCGCCAACTAATATGACATCAATGCCTGCATCATCAACGATTTTGGCCAATGAAAAATCATAAGCCGTCAGCATACTGATTTTTTCGCCTCTTTGTTTCATTTCCGCAAGGGTATGAACCGTGACGCGTTTTATAGGTTTGTTTGGTGTTACAGACATGAGAATTATCCGTTAAAATGTATCCAACCTTGAGCGGTTAGTTTGTGTTTATTGTTTGATTTACTGATTAAATGCAAGCCTTCGTGAGCTGCAACAACATGGCCAATCACGCTTAAATCTTGTTCTTTTTTGATGACATCATATACAGATTGAGGCACAGTGAATAACAACTCATAATCCTCTCCACCATTGAGCATGGCTACTGCAGGATCAATGCCTAAATCAATGGCTCTTTGATAGGCTACAGGATCTATTGGTAATTTATCTTCGTAAATGGTAAATCCAACTTGACTGTGTTTCGCTAAATGAAACAATTCACTGGACAATCCGTCTGATATATCTATCATAGCTGTTGGCAACACATCAATTTGTTCGAGTATATTGATGATGTCAATTCTGGCCTCTGGTTTTAATTGGCGTTGAATCAGGTAGTCATTGCCTTCTAAATCTGGTTTAAAGTCAGGTTGTTCTAAGAAAATACGTTTTTCTCTTTCTAAAATATGAAGTCCAAGATAGGCTGCACCTAAATCACCAGTGACCACCACCAAATCACCTTCTTGGCAACCTTTACGATACACCACCTTGTCTTTTTTAACCTGCCCGTAACACGAAACTGTAATACTAAGGCCTTTGCTGCTGCTGCTGGTGTCACCGCCCACTAGATCCACTTTGTAGGCATCGCAGGCAGCCAAAATACCAATGTATAAATCTTCAATGGCTTCTAAAGAGAATCTGTTGCTAAAAGAAATACTCACAGTAACATGAGTGGCTTTACCATTCATGGCTGCTATGTCGCTGACGTTAGCCACTATGGCTTTATAACCCAAGTGTTTGAGTGGGGTATAAGTCAAATCAAAATGCGTACCCTCCACCAAAGTATCGGTACTCAATAAACTGTAGTTTTCTGAGCCATTATCAATCACCGCTGCGTCATCGCCTATGCCTTGAATACTCGAGGCATGATTCAATTTAACATTTTTCGCAAGGTGATCAATTAAACCAAATTCGCCCAGGTCAGACAATTCGGTTCTTCCACTGTTTTCAAACATGCTTCAAAACTAATTAAAAAGTCTTGAAATTAGGCAGTAAATT
>JBEIKN010000023.1:0-12594 GCA_040379725.1 Flavobacteriales bacterium | reverse complement strand
CAGTTATTCGCTTCGCTCAGTTGTTACTCGCGGTGCTCGTGATCTCATTTGGTGGGGTCTAAATAAAAATGAATTCATCTTTGCTGCGCAAATCTGTTTTTTATGCCTTTTAAAATTTCCTCAAGTGCAGAGCCACTTGGATAAATTTTTTCAAGGCATAAAAAAACACGACGTCTGTCGTGTTAATTTTTATTTGCGGAGAGTAAGAGAGTAATCAAGCTTGGTGCTTGATTGCTTTCCTCCCTTTGGTCGTCAGGTCGTCGAATCTCTTACTCTAAGAGGTTTCGTTTTCCTTTCAACTTTTGCGGAGAGTAAGAGATTCGAACTCTTGATAGGTTTTGCCTATACACACTTTCCAGGCGTGCTCCTTAAACCACTCGGACAACTCTCCAAAAGGAGGCGCAATTTACAATAAATTCAATCAATTGTCATTTTTTAATCATTCTATCAGTGGGTTTGTTTTTTTAATCATATATTCGTCACGATAAAAAATATCAGTACTTATTTTCTCCTTATGAAATCATTTTTAATAGGCTTTATTATTTGCCTTGGTTTTTACAATCAATCTTATGCCCAGGTCAATTACACCGAATCTTTTGACGCTACTACCTTTTTGCCATCAGGTTGGTCAGCTGTAGGATCATCTACCTTGTGGTCGCGCAGAACAACGAGTACTTTTCCAACAACAACCCCACAAGCAGGTGCTGCATTTGCACGTTTTGCTTCGAGGGCTCAGGCTGTCGGGACAGCTCAGACCATAGCAACACCAGTTATTGATTACACTACAAGAGCCACTCAACAAGCCACTTTTAGCTTTTGGATCTACCGCGACAATGGCTCAGTGAATGGCGATAGTATTTCAGTCTATGTTAACACATCAGCAAGCCTAACCGGTGCTGTATGTTTCGGTACAGTTGCCAGATACACCCGAATGGCAGTGCCTGATACTGTGCCAGCTAACGGATGGTATAAATACTCATTTAATGTGCCAAGTTCATATACAGGTGCAACAAATTACATTATGATTAAAGGCATTAGCCAAAATGGAAATAATACCTCTATAGACGAAGTGAGTTGGAATGCCTTCCCCAATCTATGTACAGGCAAACCAAGTCCAGGAACTGCCTCTGCTGCAGTGCCAATCATTTGCGGTGGATTAGGATCGACAACCTTAAGTTTAAGTGGACAAACCACAGGCTATGCTGGAATCAGTTTCCAGTGGAAAGTGTCTTCGGCACTCAGTGGTCCGTGGACCAATACCGGAACAAACAGCAGCACCTTAGCCACCGGTACCATTACCAGCAGTAAATACTATAAATGTATTGTATCATGTTCATACAGCAGTCAATCCGACTCTAGCAATATCGTTAATGTGATTGTCCGATCTACCCCAAATCCTGTCATTACGGTAACACCACAAACAGCCAATTACTGCGTAGGCGCAGCACCGACTAAACTATATGCTTCTGGTGCAAGCACTTACGTTTGGACACCAATCACAGGTTTAAGTTCAGGCACAACAGACACTGTTTATGCAGCACCTACAGTATCAACTGCCTATTCCGTTAGAGGAACTGACACATTAGGCTGTTCTTCTACAGCTAATGTGGTAGTCAATTTAAGAACAGCTCCTGTTGTGACCATTAACAGCATTGATTCAGTCATGTGTTTTGGCACAGGTATGCAGTTGTTTGCGCAAGTTGGAGGCGGTGGTGGAGGCAATACGTATGTATGGTTGCCAAGTGGTCAAACAACCAATGCGATAATGGTGTCTCCTCAAACCTCAACTCAATTTGGGGTAACAGTTACCAACACTTCAGGTTGTAAAAGCACCGTTTACAAAAACATCAAAGTTACGCCAAGGCCAGTAGCTAAATTTGACGTTCAAGTTTTTGGAAGAACCTTTAAGTTCTCAGACAGTTCTACAGATGCATCACAGTGGTTTTGGGATTTTGGCGATGGTATGATGAGTTACCAACAAAATCCAACTTATACCTACAGTGGTAACGGTACCGTTAATGTCATGTTGGTGGCTATGAATCCACCCTGCAAAGCAGATACTTTTTACAGAAGTTTCAACGTGTCATCTATTCAATCTATACAAAGCATCAAAGGATTATTCATGTCGCCAAATCCAGCACATGACAACATCTTCATTCAAACCAATCAGGAATGGATAAGTCAGAATTTACGTATTTTAGACATTACCTCAAAAGTAGTGTTTGAACGTATGATCAATCAAAATGAAGCGCTGCAAATCAATGTGTCAGAATGGCCAAAAGGCGTTTACTTATTGCAGACCAATCAGAACAATCAGCGCTTTATTGTTGATTAATCCAATTTATTTATAATCAGTTTAAAACCCGGCAAGTCCGGGTTTTTTAGTTTAAAAGTGTATTTTCGCGACGCTATGTCAACCATTGTTCCACCGTATTTAACCGCAGGCGATACCATTGCCATTGCAGCCCCTGCACGCAGTGTTACAGAAGCGCAAATTCAAGGTGCCATTGACTTTATGCAGGCTCAAGGGTTTAATGTCTACATAGATCCAGAGTTGCATTTAACCCATCATCAATTTTCTGGTGATGATGCCCAAAGAGCCAAGGTATTCAATCGTTTGTTGGCCAATCCTGACATTAAAGCCATTTGGTGCGCTAGGGGAGGATATGGTTGCGCCAGAATGGTTGATGCCATTGATTGGCAATTGCTCAAACAACAACCTAAGTGGATAGCAGGATTCAGCGATGTGACGGTATTATTAAATCATGCCTACAAAGCCAGTAGCGTCGCTACATTGCACAGCTCTATGCCGGTATTTATGCACGGTAAATCGGATCAAGACTTAAGGGATGTTCAAACAGCTTTTATGAGTCTGGCCCAGGCTTTGAAAGGTCAAACTCAAGCCATTGAAATCCCAACGGCTACAGCCATTAACTTATCTGATTTTTCAGGCGAAATCATTGGCGGTAATTTATCTGTTTTATACAGCATTATGGCTTCAGCATCAGAAGTGGATTGGGCCAATAAAATCCTATTCATTGAAGATCTTGACGAGTATTATTACCACATTGACCGCATGATATTGGCCCTCAAACGCGCCTCAAAACTCAATGGATTAAAAGCGCTCTTAGTGGGCAGTTTTATTCAAATGCACGATCATACCATACCATTCGGTTATTCGGTCAATGACATCATCAAAATGCATTGTCAAGACTTTGGGTATCCAATACTGTTTGATGTCAACGTTGGACACCATTTGCAAAATATTTGTTTGCCTTTTGGCGTGCATGCTGAATTTAAACAGGGAATCCTTACATTTGTACAAGCGTGAAACTGGTCCTTAAACAATTAACGAAATTTGTCATTATAGGTATATCAGCTGTTTTGGTTGATTTGGTCATCTATTATATCAGTTCTGATATCATGGGATTGAACATTGATTTATCAAAAGGCATGGGCTTTTTAGTTGGTACTGTTTATACCTATTTTCTCAATAAACGTTGGACTTGGAAGTACACTGAACGCAGTAACCACGGAATGATATTAAAATTTGCCCTTGTGTATTTGGTGTCATTGGTTTTTAATATTTTGATCAATAAATATGGCTTATTGTGGAGCCCACAATTCGATGTGAATTTAAATATCACCCTCTATCCTGAAGGTAACATTCAATCTTTAATGTCTGTTAAAGGGCATAAATTTTTGGCATTCTTTTTTGCCACAGTTGCCAGCGCATTTATCAATTTTTTAGGTCAAAAATACTTGGTGTTCAAAACGTCTAAATTAGATCCCAAAGACGACACCAATATCGAAGTGTCAGAAGCATAGCCTGAAAACAGAAACCGTCATATTGTTATTAGGAGGGAATCAAGGCGATGTTCGATCGACAATGGCCAAGGCCATAGCTATGATTGAGCAAACAGTAGGGCCTGTTAATGCCATGTCCAATTGGTATAAAACACAGGCTTGGGGCCCCGTTAAACAAGCTGATTTTATTAATGTTGCCATAAAATTAACGAGTAGTTTACCAGCCAGTTTGCTTATGCTAAGGCTTCTGCAAATTGAGCAACAACTTAAGCGCCGACGAGATGTGCCTTATGGCCCAAGAACCATCGATATAGATATGCTGTTTTATGGTCAATACCAATGTCATTGTAAGGTATTGACCGTCCCTCATCCTCAAATGAGTAAACGTCGCTTTGTATTACAACCTTTGTTGGACATCATCCCCAATTGGCAACATCCAAAATATCAGCTCAGTATTAAGGCATTGTATCAGCAATGTTTAGATCCTTTAGACGTTCAGCTATGTTGATTCATACCCCTTTGTTTTGTGCGGCTCCCATTCAATCTTTTCTGCCGCTTTTAGGGAGCGACCAATGGGTGCTTTGCAATGAACCCAAACTCACTTCAATTGGCTACAGAAATAAATTTCAAATTGTAGACAAGCAAGGCATCAAAACATTTACCATTCCCTTAAAAGCTTCAACCCGCGATTTGCCATACAATCAAATTGAAATGTCTTATCAAGATAGGTGGCAAGCGCAAATGTTTAATGCCTTACAAACGGCTTATGGTAAAAGCCCTTTTTGGGAGCATTATGCACCAGCCTTGCAAAGCATTTTTCTCAATCATACCTCGCCCTTTTTATGGGACTTCAATCTAGCCTTATTAACTGCACAATTGAAAATGCTTAAGTGGCCAGTTCAACTGCATATTGAAGATCAGGCCGTTGACATTGTTGAGCACGTGGTATCACCATTGGCCTATTATCAAGTATTTGCCTCAGAAATCGGTTTTACGCCTGGCTTAAGTCTAATGGATTTGTTGTTCAACGAGGGTATTCACGCCCTTGATGTGCTTTGGAGTATGAAAAATAACTCTAAGACTATCAACTATTTACGATAATTTTTTGAGCTGCTTAGGTTTTTTTTGGGGGCAAGGAGCTACTGGCTTGTATTAAAGGGTATGAAAGAACAATTGCAAGCCAACTTATTTACTAAGTTTATATGCGGTATGTGTACTTCTGAAGAAGAGGCTTATTTAAAAAAATGGTTGAAAAGCAATCCTGCTAATCAATTGTTTTTAGGCTTTGTGCAACAAAATTTGCCTCAAAACATTCAACTAAAGTAAGGGTGTCTAAAAAGTCTTCTATACCGCCTTTTTTACTAAGGCCTGAACATGGTATCGTTCATGATCAGCAAGACCAAGCTATGCTTGAACAGATCTTGGAGGTAGCAGACGCTTTTGAGTATCCAGAGGCTAATACAACATCCAATTGGCAACAATTAAACGCTAAAATTAAACAACCAAGATTGGTCAATCGCTCCATAAAACGATTAGCCATGTTCAGATGGGTAGCGGCGGCTGTTATTGTATTGACTGTCGCTTTTGGCGCCTTTTTAGTGAATCAATTAGGCCATTCACCTGCTTTGGTGTATCAAACATCAGACTCACCAATGACTCAAAACTTGAGTGATGGTTCTCAACTCCAATTGAATACTTCGACAGTGCTTGAAGTTCAAAGTATGAGTAAACAAAACAGAGTGGTCTATTTAAAGCAAGGAGAGGTCTTCTGTAAAGTGGCCCATCAATCTGCCCCCTTCAAATTGATAACCGATAAGGGCATCATCACAGTCTTAGGGACTGAATTTGATGTTAAACACAGCACAGATCAGGGTTTTTCTATCTACCTAAAAAAGGGACGTATCAGTTTTCAAACCGGTCATCAAACCATTCAGCTTAAACCTGGAGACTATTTGCATGAGACCCAGAAAGGTCAAATGGTATTGACCCATATTTCAGACAATCGCGCGACAGCATGGATGGATGGTGCATTAAGTTTTAATCAAAGTCCTTTAAGTCAAGTTATTGATGCTTTAGAACACTTCTATCAAAAGCAGTTTATATACGATGCGGCATTGTCAAACGAAAAGGTGACGATCAATCTCAAAGGTTTGGACGCTCAGCAGGCAGCAACGCTCTTGTCGAAAACCATAGGTCACAGCGTTCAGCTCAAACCTTAACCCATACTTATTTACTCAAAAAATTGTAAATTGCCCTTGTGTTTAGGGCCATATTCTGCATATTGATTGTGTTCAATTGTTATTTGAATGCAGCTGCGCAATCGCCCTTGTTGGAGCAACGCATTTCGCTTCAAGTCAAACAAAAAAGTTTATCTGAGATTTTGTCGCAGATTGAATCCTTAAGCCAAGTTAAATTCAATTATACAGATAAAGTCATGCCCAAAGGTTTGTACTCGGTTAAATTTAAAAATGAGGCCTTGAGTATAGTCCTTACACAAATCTTGCAAAAACATGCGCTCACGTATGCCCTCATGTATGGTCAATCTATTGTGATTTTACCCCTTTCAAAAAGCGATAAACGCTATACCGTTTCAGGCTACGTGACCGACGACAATACCGGCGAAAAATTAATAGGGGTTACCGTGCTCAGTCGCAATGGTCAACAAAGTACACTTAGCAATCAAGATGGTTTTTACACTTTGTCATTGCCTGCTGATAGTGTGCATTTGAGTTTTAATTTATCTGCTTATAAGACCCAGTATGCCTCCGTGTTTTTGACTCAGAATACTGCCTTGAACATTGCCTTGAAAGATGATTACACAGAATACAAATACACCTATTCTTATCAGCTTGAACCACAATCAAAGCTTAAGACAGAGGGCTATCATTTGAGTGCCAAAACCTTAAAACAATTACCAGTCTTATTTGGCGAAAGTGATTTGATGAAAGGCATTCAACTCTTAGCAGGTGTCAACGCTGGGAGTGATGGTACTATAGGTGCCAATGTCCGGGGTGGTAGTGCTGATCAAAATTTAATTTTATTAGATGATGTGCCACTGTATAACCCCTCTCATATTTATGGGTTTTTTAGTGTGTTCAATTCAGATGTGGTTAAAGATGTTAAACTGATTAAAGGGGGAATGAATGCCCGTTATGCCGGACGATTAAGTTCTGTCATAGATGTGCGTAGTATTGATGGGAATAAAAAAGCCATTAAGGCTCAATTGAGTTTGGGTTTAATCGCTTCAAAGTTGACCATTGATGGCCCCATTGGCAAGCAAAAGAAAACCACTTTTGTGGCATCTGCTAGACGTTCTTACATAGATATTTTGCGCAAAGGTTTGAGTGAAATTCCAACAGGCACTGATATCAATCCATTTAAATCAGGCTATTATTTTTACGACATCAATGCCAAAATTAAACACGATTTTAGCCATAAACACCAATTGTCCTTGTCTTATTATTTAGGTCAAGACATTGTCTTTGTCAAAAATAATTTTACCATTAAAAACGATCCATTTACTATTCGACAAAAAGACAGACAAGATGTTCATTGGGGTAACCAATTGATTGCGTTAAGAGACCACCATGTAATCAATAGTCGCTTGTCAGGCTTGTTTAGCGTTGCCAACACAACCTACCGCTTTGGCAATCAAACCTCTTTTGATTATTCCAAAACCTCTGATACAAGTGTTATAAAAATAGGCAGCGCATCTTATAACAATACTTATGTTAATAGCTTGATCAGTCAATACCATTTAGAGTATGCCTTGTCACCCAATTCTAAACTCACCTCTGGTATCAATTATACCAACCATTGGTTCAGAAACAGTAATAATTACCAAGACAGTATCAATCTAAAAACCATCAGCCAGTCTAAGAATGTATTTGCTCATGAGTTCAGTGCTTATATGGCTTTCAATACCGTTGTGCGTCAGAAATTATTTGTTGATGCGGGTTGTGTTGCCATTCAGTTTTTTTCTGAACAACAGCCCTACAACAGTTTACAGCCTAGGCTAAATGTGCAATACAAGCCATTTAGAAAGATGACCTTACATACTGCCTATCAATCAACTGCTCAGTTTTTGCATATGGTGAGTAGTAACAGCATCGGATTGCCAATCGATGTTTGGTTGCCTAGTAATAAGTCTTTAGCGCCAGAAACCAGCAGGCAAATTAGCGGTGGTTTCATGTTGCAATTTCCTAAGTATAGCATAAGTATTGATGCCTTTAACAAGCGGATGAACCATTTGATTGAATTGGTCTCTGTAGGCAAGCAAGCAATTGATATCAGTAATGAGGCGAATCAATTTAGTATTGGGAGCGGTTTAGCCTATGGTTATGAATGCATGATCGAGAAAAAAGCTGGTAAATTGAATGGTTGGATGAGTTATACTTTGAGTTGGAACCATCGACAATTTGAAGGTATCAATCAAGGGCAAGTATTTCCATACAGATACGATAGACGTCACAACCTTGCTTGTTTATTGAACTATGTACCCAATAAAAAAATAGAGGCATCTGCTGCTTGGGCCATGAGTTCAGGGGCTCGTTTTACCATCCCAGAGCAAGTCTATACCGTGCAAAATGGCAATCAACAATGGGAGCAAATATATTTATACAGTGACAGAAACAATTATCAATTTCCACTCTATCACCGTTTGGATTTAACCGTAACATTTAAACAATATCATGCCAAATATACCAGCTTGTTAAGCATTGGGGCCTATAACATTTACAACCAGTTTAATCCTTTTTATATACAATCAAGTATCAATGCTCAGGGCAATAATATGTTCGAAGCTGTGAGTTTGTTCCCTTGTATTCCAAGTGTGTTTTATAAAATTCAATTTTGAGAAACATATACCTCTATATCGTTTTATCAGTATTAGCTTTCGGGTGTAAACGTGAAATAGTCATCAATGTAAAAAATTACGAACCTCAAATGGTGGTTTCTGGTCAAATAGTGCCAGACAGCTTTTTGCGTTTGCGTATAGGAAGTACTCAAAGTATTACGGATAATTCAGGGCCACTTTGGGTCAATTCAGGTTTTATTGAAGTCTACGACAAGGACACCAATTTGTTGGAGGTATTAAGCAATGGACAATCTGGTTTTTACCAATCATTGACTTATAAACCGCAAGCCAATCGACGTTACTTGTTTAAATTGTATGGCTTGAATCGAACTGCTTGGGTTGATGAAACCGTTCCTGATGATTTGAATCTTAAACTCATTGACACGTCGAGTCTATTATATAACAGCAGTAAAAAACATTTTAAAATTCAGTTTGAATTGGGCCAAATACCAGTTAATCAAGCGGCATATTACAGCATTCAGTTGCAGCGCACATATCAAAAAATCAACGGCTCTGATACCCAGTATTTGAAGCAATATGTTGATGTGTACAGTAGTGATTTGATTTTGACAGAAGATGCTAGAACAGCCTTCAACAAAAAAGATCTTTTATTGACCAACCGAATCATAAAGTCATCGCCTCAATTATTAAGTGTTCATGCGCCTGTTATACTTGACGGTCAAGTGACAACAGCGCTTGATTTGACCGTCAAGCGTATCAGTTTAAGTGCTTTTGACTATTATTCGTCTATGTACCAACACCTGTTTTACCAGAACAATCCCTTCTTGCAGCCCAACGCTTTGAATGGAAACGCAGTAGGGGCTTATGGGGCCCTCTTAGGCGTCAATTCAAGGCAAATTCACATTGAGCTTTAAGCTAACATTATTCAGAAGGATTCGCTTGCCAACGGTAAGCCAATGGAATGACGATCAACATAAATACAAGAAAACAAATACCCATGTTACCATAAATTAGAACTGCTTGATCATGCATTTCTAACCAATCATGAATTGGTGCTGCCTTTTGAACGATCTCAAGGTAGCTATTCACGCAGGCCGTTTTTGCTTTAGTATTTTCTGTAATGATCCAGAACAGTATAGGAATGATGGCAAATTGTGCGATGCTGAACCAACTCAGCCACATAGCTGAACGCAATTTGTTGCGCTCTCTACGAATATTGATCCAAGCCAAAATACCTGTACCAATGGCATAGCACAATAAGATATAGAGAAATTCTGATTGCGCAAAAACCGTCATTAATCCAAAAATCATGGACCATAAGCCTGCGCCAATAATGCTGCTGATCCATGGTTTTAAACGGGTCAGTCTAAACAGCATAAGTAGACTAGCAAATCCTAATGATAAATAGCCATATATTCCCCACTCTGAGAGCGTCCAAAATGTTTCTTTATTGTTTTCGGCTACATTCTCTATGGCCGAATTGATGCCGCTAAAATCAGCATGATAGGGTTCCATTGGTACCATTGTGTAATTGTCGTAATCGTAGGATTCTGACAACAGATTATACATAGAGGTACTACTGGTAAATTGATTGACAGGTCTGCACATATAACGCAGCGATTTTATCAAACTATCAACATTGATATTGTGTCGAACCCCGTATTTATCCATTAACTTGAAATACTGATTCAAACACAGTTGAATGGAATCAAATTGTTGATGATCTAGCCAGCGTTTAGCGGTAGCATTGATGTCATCAATTGTAGTGGCATTGTTTAATGAAACAGGTGTTTGACAATAATGCCACAAACTGTAAACCTGAGTAGTGTTATCTATTGTGGTGTTTGCGGCTTCTTCTGTAGTGGTGTAATTGACATCAGAACCATAGCATCTTTCTTTTTGCAAACCGACAATTTCATTGCGTTTGAGTTGTGCTTTAATGGTGTCGCAACAATTTTCATTGTTAAAATCAGAGGCACTGATGGGTAAGAAGTGCCTGGCTAAATTAACCACTTTAGCATCTTCATAGACATTGACCTCACGAGCAATCAACTTTAAATGCAAGTGTTTGCCAAAAGCGTAAGTATGAAAAATGGGTAAGCCAAATAAGAAAATCAAAAAGACGATGGTAAATTCTTTGCGCAAATCATTGATGCTAACTGGGTAGAATTGTTTGAATGCATTGTTGCGCAAATACCACATCAACCAAATGATTAAGGCCAATAATAAAATCAATCCGCCAATTAAATTGAGGGCCACTGTGCTTGAGTCAAATCGTTGAATGTATTTGAACTGACTAATATGTGCCACAGAAAAGAAACCGAACAAAAAGAATAGACCATGGCTTAAAAGAATAAACACCAATACTTGTGGCAATTTCAAGTTCCAAAGCAAAGGATGTTTGAGTAAAAGCGATTTATAAAGTGATTTGATCATAGGTTGTTTTTAAATGAAAAAGCGTCTTGAAGAATGGGTGATGTTTCTGATGTATTGCACAGGTAATTGGTGGTCGGCGATGGCTTTAAATACATCGTGAATTTGAGTGGATGTTTCAAAGCTTAACACATAGACACCCCCATTGAATTGAATGTCTTTGATGTTGCAATGACTTAAACACGATTGTAAGGCTTCACGCTCAAAACTGCCCTCAATTTCAATGATCAAGTTAGTGTCCGCTTGTGCTTGTGAGTCTTGCTTGAATTGATATTGTGCTTGTCCTTGTTTTAAGAAAATGACCAGGTCGGAGATTTTTTCAACCTCATACAATTGCTGTGAACTCAAAACCAATCCAAATGGACGTCTCAAAGACATGCTCAAAGATTTTAGATCTTGTAAAATCGTTTGTTGCGAAATGATATCGAGGTTTGAGAGTGGCTCGTCAAGTAACATCAATTCAGGTTGTCTGAGCAATGATTTTGCCAACTCAAAACGCGTTCTGTATCCCGATGAAATTTCTGTCCATTTGTGTTGTCTGAATGGTCTTAAGCCTAAACGTGCTACCATCAATTCGGCCATGAGTTGATTGAATTCGCCTGTTATGCCATGGCATGATAAAGTAAAATACAAATTGTCCATTAAAGACCCAAACCATCTTGGCACCCTTTGAGGAATGTATACCAATTGACTGCGTAATTCAAAGACTGATTTGCTATTGGCTTCGGCAGCGTAATGCAATTGTCCGATGTCTGGTTTTAAATCTTTGCACAATAAACGCAGTAAAGTGGTTTTGCCATTGCCATTTTCGCCAACCAATCCAATGACTTGTCCGTAATGAACTTCAAAACTTAAAGGCGCAATGGTGAATCCACTTTTATGATAACGTTTGCCAATTTGATCCACTTTCATGAGGGTGGTTTTGGGGGTTATTTGTGGCATTTGAGGGGCAAATTGTTCAAGTGCTGAACACAGCTCTATGAATGCCTTCTCAGTCCATTCGCCTGCTAGGTCTTTTGCATCAAGGCCCTGAAGCATTTTTTTGAATAAGCCGATCTCATTACTGTCTAAAATACAGTCGATCAGTTGTCTTTCAGCCAATGCAAAATCGCCATGTTTGAAATTGTCTTTAGCTTGTTGTATGCGCATTAAAAAAGCACTCATAATGTCGCAATTAACGCCATATTCTTATGAATTGTTGCAGTGCCAAATGAAAATCTATCAACACTTAACACCCCTCGATGAATCTGTATATACCTTAAACTTTGTAAAGTCAAATAATAGACTCATTTTTGCAGGCATTATGAGTTTATTAGTTACAGGAACCGTTGCATTTGATGCGATTGAAACACCGTTTGGCAAAACAGATAAAATTATTGGGGGCGCTGCCACCTATGTGAGTTTGGCCGCTTCTTATTTTACCAAACAAGTGGGTTTAATTGCTGTCGTTGGTAGCGATTTTCCTCAAGACTATATCAACTTGCTTCAAGGTACAGGGATTGCTACCACTGGTTTACAGGTCACAGCGGGCGAAAAAT
>JBEIKN010000022.1:0-12729 GCA_040379725.1 Flavobacteriales bacterium | reverse complement strand
TTTAAAACTACAGACTTCGTCGTTAATGCCATGGATTTGAATGCTCTCATTTAAATGATCCCCATTGGGTGAAAAGGCATTCGGCACAAAAAATTGGTTGTTGTGAAACAACTTGGTCAATTGAGTCATGGTGTCTGAACATGCATGTTCATTTTGAACAAACAATTGAACTTTATGGATAGCATTTTTCTCGTAAATATGATTGGTATTAAAGGCTTGGCTGTATGAATTGTCTCCAAAATCCCACTCATAAACAGCTGCCCCTATACTCTGATTATTTAATTGAATCTTATATTGAATGATATCGTCATTTTCATTGGGGTATTTGATGTTGAATTGTGCTTTTGGCGCAGCGTGAACAATTGTTTCTATTGAGAGTGAGTCGCCCAAACAGCCTAAATATTCTGGTCTCGCGATAAATGTATGAATTTGCTCTGCGCTGGCTTTTTTAGTTGGATAAGCTGGAATGATGTAGTCACCTTGTGTTTGTAACAATTCCGAACCCAAGTTGCTCCAATGGGCAACCGCGCTGTTGGGGATACAGCTGAGTGTAATGGACTTGTGCCAATCTCCTGAGCAGATCTCGGGCAAAACGGGTGTTATGATGCTAGGGCTTATTTGATACATTACCCGCATGCACATGGTGTCTGATACACAGTTTTGGTTGTATGCGATTACCTTATAAGCATCAAATTTAATTTTGTTTTGCTTTGGGATGTAATAGCTTGGTAAAGGATTGATGCCAGTCTTTGCAGGACTTAAATAAGGTTGTGCTACTTTCCAAACAATGGAGTCATGAGTATGGGCGCAATTTGCTTGTATGCCATTAAAGTACTGCTGACTACAGATAAGGGTATCGGCCATTTTTTCTACAATGGGTTTGCTATTGATTCGGATAGTAAAAACCATGGTGTCTGATTGGCATCCATGGTTGGATGCATAAACCATAATGGGCGCAGAAACATTGTGTAAAGGATTGACTGTATGATGTTGTGTTAAACTGTCTATGCCAACACTGTCAATCCCCAATTCTGTATGCTGATTTTGCCAAAACAATGGATGTTTTGCTTTATTGCATTTGAAGTATACAGTGTTCAGTCTATCTAAGCCACAGATGCTAATGTTACTAACTGGATCAATGTTTAAAGGCGCAATCAAATCTATTTTAAAGCTGGTTTCAGTGCTGGGACATAACTTGTGGGTAGCGATCACATGAATGGTGTGAGACTCATCCTTTGGGAGTTGAATGATTTTAATTTCAGGGATAAAATAACTGCCGCTATCAGCTATGTATATTGAAGGCAATGTATTGACCCAATGAATCTTGCAATCTTTGTAATTGCTCTGAAAGTTAACGCGGTTTAAGGTCGAGTTATAACACACAGTTTGATTTGGAATGGCTCGAATTTGAATACTAGGAATGACCACTAATGTGATGGTTCTGGCATAGGCGGGTGTTATGTTGTTTGATGCATAAAGTTTGATCTGACTGAATAAGCTGTCATGAACCGAAGGCGCCATAAAACTAGGAATTTGACCTGTTCCGCTTGAAGGTAAGCCATTGTTAATGTTGTCGTTGCTCCAGAATACCTCTACTGTGCTATCATCACTTGTGAATTTAGGCCATAGGTACTGAGTGTTCGAACAAACATAAATGACTTTTTTGTTAAAGTCTTTAACCATGGTGGTGAATTCGACTTGAATCGAATCAGTATAAAACAAACAATTGTTGGCATTGAATAATTTAACCACATATAAACCTGATTGAGTAACCGTTTTCTTAGTCTCTAATGAGCCATCAGACCAAATATAATGGTCAGCTGCGCTCAGAGGTACTATTGTGCAGCTACTATTTTTACTATAGATTTTTCGAATACCAGCGTTGTAGGCAGCAATGGTTTCATTAAAATTCGGTAATCCAAGGTAGTTGTTGCTGTTTAGTTTGATTTGATTGATTTGAAGCATACAACCAAAACCAAATACATTTGGATTTTGAATACAATGCAAGGCTTTTGAACCAGGTGTTGAACATATCCAAATCGTATTCATGGGCGTCAATTGCAAGGCGCCTATTTGATTGCCTGTATGCAAAAGAACATTGGGCGATTTTTTCCAATTGTATCGACCTAATGCCAAATTGAATTGATAGATCATGCCTTCGTCAAGGCAACTCGCATATAAAATCTGACTATTGGGTGAAAAGGCTAAACCATAAAAGCTTTGATCATGATTGTTAAAGTTGAGTGTATAGTCATCATAAGGTTTGATGATGCCTCTACTGTTGTCAAATTCATTAAGATCAAGGTTTCTTGCATGGCATTTCGCATTGGCTAAAAATCTGCCATCTGTTGAGAATTTAAGATAGCCTAATTCAATGTCTTTTGAATAACTACTGTTCACTTGGCTAAATATTGGAGTGGAATTTAACCCATATTGATCGAGTCTAAATGAAATGTATAGATTGCTTTGAGCAATATGTGCAATAATCCATGAGCCGTTTTGGTTACAGTCAGATGTCACCGCAATTTTCTCATCGCAATTCCAATTCAGAATATTGTTTTTTTGAATGACTTTGCCATGGCC
Source organism: Flavobacteriales bacterium (assembly GCA_040379725.1). Lineage (GTDB taxonomy): Bacteria > Bacteroidota > Bacteroidia > NS11-12g > UBA955 > JABMMZ01. The sequence goes on along the minus strand of JBEIKN010000022.1, from coordinate 10,146 downwards.
ATTGTTTAAGCTCATATCGACGACTGAATAGCATAATAAATGCGTGGAACTCAAATTGGATTCAACGGTAAAAATATAATAGATGTGTTTTTGTTTTGCTTGTTTAACAATGGCCATTGATGTTGCCGAATTATGTCCCTTCAGGTAGTTGCCATTTTCTATGACTTCATCATAGGCATTCCAAACGGTTCTGCTATCTGAATACAACACCAATTGCCCGTTTTCATTGCTTAAACTGGCAGAGTTTTCATAAGCATTGATGTTTTTTTTGGAAGGTTTAAGCGCATATGAATTGCCGTTAAATTCAATGTGGTTGCCTTTGCCAAATACCCATTGTTTGTTTTGTGCATTGGCATTCAACTGAAGTAAGCCAATAATGATTAGAAGGTAGAACTTGGTTTTCATAGGCTGGCTGATTTACTATTCAGACAAGCCCTAATTCAAATTCGTTGCTCAGTTTTCGAAAAAAATCATTTTTGAATAATGTCCTTGGGCCTGTTGGCATTCAAGTTGACTAGAACGCCTAATAATACAAGTCCAATTCCCATCATGACAGATAAAGAGTAGTGGTCGTTAAAGCAAGTTATGCCCAATAAAACCGCCCATATGATACCGATGTAACTGACACTTGAAACACTTGCTGCTGTGTCATTTTGATAGGCGCGTGTCATAAAATACTGTCCGAGTTGAGTAAAGACACCTGTGCCGACTAAATAGACCCAATCCATACCCAAAGGCATGACCCAATCTTGTGGAAAAAATAGACTATAGATCAACACGATAGGGAATGTAATCACAGGGTGATACAATACAATCACATCAGCGTGTTCTTGGTGTTTCATGTTGCGAATCGCATTGTAGGCCAAGCCAGTAAACAAGGCGCCAAGTATGCCCATCAAAAAATCAAATCCATTCACGTTGGCAAATCCTTTGACCATTACAACACCTGTAAATGAAATGGCAAAAGCGATCCACTGAATCCCTTTAATGCGTTCACCTAAAAACATCAAGGCTATAATGGTAGTAAATATTGGGCTTAAATAATGGATGACAATGGCATTGGCTAAAGCCATGTGTTGAAGGGTGTAATAATAGGCGATGAGGCCACAGGCACCAAATAAGCCTCGAGCAACCAAGTTGATTTTGTTGTTACCCCAAGGGTAAATGCCTTTGTATTTGACCGTGGCATAACTGATGATGAAAGAAATGGCGACCCTTGCTAAGATCACTTCAAAAACAGGGATGTGGGTAATGCTTTTTACGCTAAAATTCATTAATGCAAATGCCACACTGGCTATCAGCATCATTTTAACCCCTTTGCTGATTTTGATAGAGGTGTTAAACGGACTTAAATCCATGCTTGATTTTGAGCGTATCTTTCCATTTGTGTTAAATGGTGGGTGCCATGCCAAGCATAAAGTCCTAGAACAAATCCAAGGGACATATGTCGATCGTATTCGGGATGATAAAATGCCCTTGAAAAATCAGCTGTTGACATTGATTTGATTAAAATTACCCATCTAGCATGTAACGCTCTAATGATATCTATACTATACTTTATTTCTGTCTCTATGCTGTCTGTTGTATTGGCCCAAGCATTTTGACTGTATGGTTTGATGCTTGGATGCTCTTCTGTAAGGGCTAGTTTAAAACGACAAAATGCCTGCATATGACTGTCAGCCAAATGGTGTACAATTTGTCTGAAGGTCCAACTATCTGGCCTGTATTGAGCTGTTTCATGATCAGGTCCAATGCGCTCTAAGAAAGTTTGTAATTGGTCTGGAAATTGCGCTATTCGGTCAATGGCATTCTGAATCCATTCGGCATGAAAATGTTCGGGGGCCTGATATGGGCCGTAGGCTTTAATGATGTCTTCTTGAGTGTACATTATCTAAAATTTATTTCGGCGCTGTCCCCTAAGTTAAGGCTTTGAACGGTGCCTTGTAATGAGGCGTCATTGCCAATTAACGAATTCGTTAAAACAGCATAATTCAAGTCTGCATAGGGGCCTATAATGGTTTCTTTAATAATGGAGGATTCTATGATCACATGTTCGCCAATGCTCACATTTGGTCCGATGATGCTGTTGGATATTTTACAACCTTTGTCAATAAAAACCGGGGGTATAATGATGCAATTGTGAACGGCTTCAGGGTCAACATTTTTAAATTGACCTCTTTTGAGTAGCAATTGATTGGTTTGAAGCAAGATTTCCTTTTTGCCACAATCAAACCATGAGTTTACATTGAAAGGTAAAAATACAATGTCAGATTGTATCATACACATCAAGGCATCCGTTAAGTGAAACTCGTTTTGTGTTTTAATGTTGTGTTCAATGATGGTGTCAAGACATGCCATCAATGTGTCTGTCTCCATGATTTTATAAATGCCTACTAAAGCCAAATTGGATTTAGGAATACTTGGTTTTTCAACCAATCGACAAATTTGTTGGTCTTCATCCAATTCTGCGACCCCGAATTGTCTTGGATCGTCTACTTTTTTTACCCCTAACATCGATTGTTTGGATTCAACAATAGCCTTCCAATTTAATTCGCAAATTGTATCACCAAAAACAATTAGAATGGGCTCGTTACCAATGGCGTCTTTTGCTAGCCAAATAGCGTGTCCAGTTCCTTTTCCAGTAGTTTGCATTACAAACTCAGCGTTTATTTGGGGGTAGTTTTTTGATATGTATTCTTCAATTTTATCGCCCAAGTATCCAATGATAAAGATAAAATCTTGAACCCCTGCCTCAACCAATTGGTCAACAATATGCGCCAAAATAGGTTTGCCGGCTACCGGGATTAAGGATTTTGGTTGTGTATGTGTGTGTGGTCTAAGGCGTGTTCCAATGCCTGCCACTGGTATAACTGCTTTCATAACTCAATTAAAGCTATTCAAATTTAGGGTAATTGGCCTGAATAAAAAAGCGTTCATTCGGCAATTAAAGTCATTTTTACTACCTTTGCCATAGATGGAAACAGTTGTTAGTGGTATTAGGCCAACAGGTAAGCTTCACCTCGGCAATTATTTTGGAGCAGTCAAGAATTTTATTCGCATGCAGAATGAATTCAACTGCTATTTTTTTATTGCAGATTACCATTCATTGACGACACACCCAACCCCTGCAGACTTGCACAGTTCTGTTAAACGTGTATTGGCAGAATACATAGCATTAGGCTTAGATCCCGATAAGTCTGCTCTGTATTTACAAAGTGATTTGCCTCAAACAGCAGAATTATACATGTTTTTTAACATGAATGCCTATTTGGGCGAGTTGCAAAGATTGACCTCCTTTAAAGATAAAATCAGGGATCAACCCAATAATGTGAATGCTGGTATTTTGACCTATCCGGTCTTAATGGCCGCTGATATTTTATTGCACAAAGGGGTGAAAGTTCCAGTGGGTAAAGATCAAGAACAGCATTTAGAAATGGCCAGAACCTTTGGGAACCGTTTTAATCATCTTTATAAACATGATTATTTTCCAGAACCTCAAGCCTTTAATTATGATCAAAATCTGGTTAAAGTGCCAGGATTAACTGGTCAGGGTAAAATGAGTAAAAGCGCCGGAGAATGGGACACCATTTACATGGGAGATGATGCTGATACGGTTCAAAAGAAAATCATGAAAGCTGTCACAGCAGTAGTTGATGGCCCGTCAGAAAAAGGCTCAGAAAAACCAACAGCCATTCAGAATCTATTCGATTTGATGCAGCTGGTGTCAGATGCCTCAGTGATTCAAACTTTTGAAGACAGTTATTATGATGGCAGTATTCGATTTGGCGATATGAAAAAACAACTTGCCACGGATATGAATACCTTTTTAGAGCCTTATAGAAATAAAATCACAGAAGTGCTTAATGACGATGCCCTGTTAAGTAAAGTGGCGAAACAAGGCGCAGAAAAGGCTGCCATTAGCGCCAATAAAACCATTTCTGAAGTCAGGGAAATCATCGGTTTTAAAAAGTTTTATTAATGTTTTGAATGCTTTGGCGATGGTTGAAATATTGTAAAACCCAGCACAAAGGTTTTTTTTATTTTACCATCATTATAGGTACTCTGTATTCAGCTCAATTGTTGTTGAAGTTTGAAATGACTCCTTTAGGGTATTTTTCACTTTACAGTAACTATACGCCCCATCAACCTTATTATGATCAGATTTTGCCGTTTGATGCAAAAGGTAAACCCATCAATATTTATGCGTCATCTGGAACAAAATTTATATTGGCTGAGATTTTACCAACCCGATATGAGTTAATCAAGAATAGTCCTAATGGACAGCCCAATAGCCAACGTTTAATGCAATTGGGTTTGCCTCATCACAACGAAACTGTCTGTTTGCAGCGTTTCCCAAAATGGTACAGGCAATGGTTAATTGCAAATGGTTATTTAACAGCAAGTGATAGTTTGTTTATGTGCGGATTTAGTCAAGGTCAACTGATTCATAAACATTATGTTGAATAAACTACATTTCCAACAGTTTGAATTTTGGAAACGACTGGTTTTAGGCTTAGTGGCTGTAGACCTTTTTTACTTGTTTTATTCAGGGTTAAGTATTCACCAATTATTTGATTCACCATTCCATTACAAGGGGCTAGATCCTACTTTTTGGTTGCTTGAAGGGTCTGGTTTGGTCAATTTGATTTGTTCTAATAGCCAGTCAGCTTATCTTTTCGAAGGGATGTTGTTTTTGTGCTTATGTTTGTCGATTTTCTTCATAAAGCAACGCATTTGGGTCATACTTTTTGGGCTGTTTTTATTGGTCTATCAAATTGTATTTAACTACAAGTTGGGTTACCATACCCATCATTTATATGGATTGCAATTTGCGCTCTTCCCATTCTATTTTAAGGCAGACAATAGGGCCATAGCCTTCAATTTTTCGAGGTTTATGTTGTGTTTGACCTATTTCATGGCAGGATTGTTTAAGTTGATTGGCTCAGCCTATATGCATGCAGATAATCTATCCAATACCTTGCAGTCTCAACATGCTGCTTATTGGTATTTTTATCCCAATGGCTCTAGAATCAGTTGGCTACAGTTTTTAATGGCTCACCCATACATCAGCAATGGCTTGTTTGTGATGGCAGTTGTCATGCAATTAGCCTTTGTGATAGGGTTTTTTACGAAGCGTTGTGATAGGCTTTTAATGGTGTTTTTATGTCTTTTTCATTTAATGGATTGGGCATTGATGAATTTAGGGATCTTTATGGGGATGTGTATAATGGCCTACTTGTTTGTAATGCCAAGGGGTTTGATGGATTTTGAAGGGACTAAAAAATAGTGAATTTTTATCAACATTTTGTCTCACATGTTGAATAATTTCAATATGTTTGCATTCAAATGAGCAAGCAGAAAAATAAAGTCATGCACATAGCCGTAGCTGGTAATATTGGTAGTGGTAAGACCACTTTAGCCAATATGCTCGCCAAGCATTATGGATGGGATATTCAACTGGAGGACAATGATGATAATCCTTACATCAGTGATTTTTATGAGGACATGCAAAGATGGAGTTTCAATCTGCAAGTCTATTTTTTAAATGTTCGTTACAAAAACATCAAGAAAATCAGAGAAAACAATAAGCCTGTTATTCAAGACAGAACCATTTATGAAGATGCCAATATTTTTGCGCCAAATCTTCATGCAATGGGATTGATGAGTACCCGCGATTTTGATAATTATACGTCGTTGTTCAATTCCTTGAACGATATGATCAAAGCACCTGATTTACTCATTTACCTTAGAGGAACCATTCCGACCTTGGTTAAACAAATCCAACAAAGGGGTAGAGACTATGAGGATAGTATTCGATTAGATTACTTAAAGCGATTAAACGAGCGTTATGAAGCGTGGATTTCAACCTACAAATTAGGAAAATTGGTCATCCTAAATATCGATGAATTGGACTTTGAAAATGATACCAATGATGCCAATTTCGTGATCAATAAAATAGAAGCCGAATTGAACGGTTTGTTTTAGTCTGGAATTTTATAGGGAATAATGCGGTATTGTTTGTTCAATTGTCCGCAAAGTATTTGTTGAATGTCTCGGTTGTGAGGATAGGGTTTTACAACTGTTTGTAAATGATCCACAGCCAAATCAATGTCTTTGTCTAAGTAGCCAAATCCTTTGTACTGACCATTTTCAATCTGCACAATAGACTGTTCTTGTTCGTGACGGCCTTTCCCAATCACAAAAAAGCATTCTAAATGAAAGCTATTGGCTTTAATGGCTTGCATGGCCCTTCCGTTATATTGTTCAGCATTTTCTTCGTTAGTGCATGCGCCCAAACACTGTTTAATTTGACGTCTAAAACAAGGTCCACCGCCACTGTGTAGGCTGCTTTTACTTTCGCATAGTTGGAATTTGTTGACCATGTTTTGCAATAAGGACTTGGCGCTGATCATGGCATCTGCTGTATAGATTGCTTGATCATTTTCCTTGAGTTTCCGAATTTCAAACACGATGTACCCATGGTTGTCGTATGCACTGAATAGACCATAAAATGGGACTGCTCTGGCTTTCTTTTGACTGACATTATAAATGGGTTTTAACCGTTTGATTTCATAGGACTCATGAAGCAGAGCAATCAGTTCGTCTCCTGTAGCTTCAAAGCTGATATCTGCAATCTCTGTTTTCATCTGTAAAGAGCGTTTGCTTTCATTGCTTTTAATTCTGAAGTGTTGCTCTATACGTTTTTTGATGTCAATAGATTTTCCAACATAAATTACTTGCCCTGCTTGATTGTGAAAATAATAAACGCCTGTTAAAGATTCCGGCAAATCATGAAATGTTTGAGGCTTAAGTAGGGCTGGAAATTTTGTCAATGCGCTTTCAAGCTTTACCCATTGTGTATTGGACGCAGATTGTTTTTGATGGATTTTTTCAAAAAGAATGGCAGTCGCTTTTGCATCGCCTAAGGCTCTGTGCCTATCTGTAATTGGGATCTCGAGTGCCGCACATAAATTGCCTAAACTGTATGAAAACAAACCTTTAAAGGCGGTTCTTGAAAGTTTAACCGTGCACAAGGTAGTTCTTTGATATAAATAGCCTAAGGATTTGAATTCGGCCTTTACAAAGCCATAGTCAAAACGAACATTGTGGGCCACAAAGCAGCAATCTTGAGTAAATTCAATGATGGATTTAGCTATTTCATAAAATTTGGGGGCATGTTTTACCATGTCATTGTTAATGCCCGTTAATTTTTGAATGTCGAATGGGATTTGACATTCAGGGTTAACCAATGAATGAAATACATCAATGGTTTTTTCGCCATCGTGTTTAATGATCGCAATGTCTGTAATACGATCTCGCTCAGGTCTGCCGCCAGTAGTTTCAATATCGACTATTGCATAAATCAAGGTTGTAAAAATAAAATAATTTCAATTGATAAACACTTAAGTACACATATAAACGCTTAATGCTTGATAAGGTTTTTAAGCACAATTAGTTTTGCATCAACATTTATTTATAACTATGAATTCATTAAGAAATCGAGTGGCGTTGATTGGCCACCTAGGGAGTAACCCTGAAAGCAAAAAATTTGACAATGGGAACGTGGTAACGAATTTTTCATTGGCAACGAATGATTACTACAAGAATGACAAAGGTGATAAAGTTGAGGATACTCAATGGCACAATATTGTCGCTTATGGTAAGATTGCGGATGTGGCGGCGAAATACCTTGAAAAAGGCCGAGAGGTAGTTGTTGAAGGTCGATTGGTTAATCGTCAGTACAATGACAAAGACGGCATCAAACGTTACATTACAGAGGTTGTTTTGAATGAACTCCACATGATTGGTTCAAGCAAGAAATAAGATCCATTAATGATTCAGGGGGCCGTTGATCATTCAACGGCCTTTTTTTGTCAACACCTGAGGGTCGGCTCAATTATTTGAGTAATTTTGTATGACCCTCAAATGATTTCAAGACAATCCATAGACAATGTGATTAATGCCACTGCCATTGATGAAGTCATTGGTGATTACATAGCGCTCAAAAAAAGAGGAGCCAATTTATTGGGCCGCTGTCCATTTCATGATGAAAAAACGCCTTCGTTTACGGTTTCTCCAAGCAAAGGGATATACAAATGTTTTGGTTGTGGCAAAGCCGGTAATGCAGTTAGTTTTATAATGGAACATGATTCTTTGTCATTTGCGGATGCCATTCGAAAACTGGCAGCAAAATACAACATTGTATTAGAAGAGGACAACGCGGTTAACACCGAGGCCTATAATGATCAACAAAGAAAACGGGAGACCTTACTCATCGCCCTAGAGTTTGCTAAAAATTATTTTGTTGAACAACTCTATTCAGAAGAAGGCAAGCGGATAGGCGATAGCTATTTCAGAGAAAGGGGCTTTACTAAACAAACCATAGATGACTTTGATTTAGGCTACTCGCCTCAATCATGGGATGCACTGGTTAAAGCAGCCACCCAACAACAATTCAATTTAGACCATTTTGTTGAAGCCGGTTTGATCAAGCAAAGAGAAGATGGTGGTTTTTTTGATTTGTTCAGGCACCGTGTGATTTTTCCCATCCATGATCTAAGTGGCAAAGTGATTGCATTTGGTGGACGTCAATTGGTCAAGGATGATAAATCGCCTAAGTACCTTAATTCCCCAGAAACAGATGTTTATCACAAAAGCAATGTATTGTACGGGATTTTTCAATCTAAAAAAACAATCAAGCAGCTCAATAATTGTTATTTGGTAGAAGGTTATACAGATGTGATTTCTTTACATCAAGCGGATGTGAAAAATGTGGTAGCCTCATCAGGCACTTCACTTACGGAGGGTCAAATCAGATTGATCAAACGTTTTACCGATAATGTGACGGTATTGTATGATGGTGATGCTGCAGGGATAAAGGCTTCGCTAAGGGGTATAGATTTGCTTTTAGAACAAGGTTTAAACGTTAGATGCGTTAGTTTTCCTGATGGAGAAGATCCGGATTCCTACTGTCAAAAATTAGGCTCAGCTGATTTTAAATTGTTTCTTGAACAAGATCAAAAGGATTTTATCTTATTTAAAGCTGGTTTGTTAATGCAAGGCGTTGGCAATGATCCAATTAAGAAGACAGAAGTTTTAAAACAGTTGTTGGTTAGTATCGCCTTAATTCCTGATGCATTGAAACGTTCAGCCTATGCGCGTGAATGCAGCAAAGTCATGGATGCAGATGAGAAATTGCTACTCTTAGAAATTGCTAAAATCAGAAAGCAAAAAAATGTGATTGATGATCAAGTGATCCCTTCTGAAATAGCAGATATTATTCAGACACCAACTCAACTGCCTCAAACAACAGTATATCATGGTGGCGAAGAACAAGAAAAAAACCTCATACGATTGCTGATTCAATCAGGTCATAAACCTTTTCAAGAGGATGCAACAGTCTCAGATTTTATTTTCAAGGAATTGAACGACGATGATGCCCTTCAAATTGAACACCCTTTGTACAATAAAATTTTAACGGCAGTAAAGGATCAGGTGAGTTCTGAACTTCAATTAGACGAGCAGTTTTTTATCAACCATGAAGATGATGCCATTAGACAATTAGCCGCCGACTTGTTGACTGATTTTTTTGAATTGAGCCCTACTTGGTCTGATAATGGCATTTTTATCAAAACCGAAAAAGAAAACTATATCAATGACCTTCAATCTTTGTTCTTGTTTTTAAAGAAAAATAAAATTGAAAAACTGATTCTAAGCAACCTCGAAGAAATGAATAAACCAGAGCATGAAGCTGAACAAAAAGAACAGCTTTTGCATTACCACATTCAATTGATTGAAGTTCGAAATGCGATCTCGGAGATTTTAGGTTCAACCATGAATTAATATGCAGAACAAGCTTGTCGATACTGCCATTCAACATTCCGTCGATGTCATCGATCACAGTTTAATGTGCTCAGATGAAGCCACATTTATACTCAAATTAGAGGCTTATGTTTTGGACTTATTACAACATGATTTTAATGCTTTGGTCAATTTGTTGTACCGCATTGATGTGCCTGAAAAAAGCTCAAAGGCCTGTTTTGGTCAAGAGAATCATTTGATCGCTAAATGTTTAGCGGAATTGATTTGGCAACGACAATTACAAAAAGCTCAGACTAGACTGTCATTCAAATGAGGTGAATAATC
>JBEIKN010000021.1:0-12926 GCA_040379725.1 Flavobacteriales bacterium | reverse complement strand
TGGTGGCTATGCGGTAAACACCTTCAGGCCAGACTTTAAACTGTATCCAAACCACCACCCTGATAACCATAACATGGTGTTTATGCCAGACCCTTTATCCTGCTATAGCAGTCACGATGGTGGCATAAGTTATACCAATAATATTTTGGCTGATTCCATCATTTGGACTTCCAAAAACAACGATTACATCAGTGCCCAATTTTATACCATTGCTATTGATCATGGCATTGCGAATGACCATAAAATCGTTGGAGGTTTACAAGATAATGGCACTCAATTTATGAATGCCTATGGGAAAGGTTCATGGGAAATGAGTTTTAATGGCGATGGGTCTTATTGCCAATTTTTTGACAGCAGTTCTGAACTTATTGTAAGTGCTCAACAAGGCCGCATGGCGCATGTTAAAATCAATGGTATTGGCACTTCAACCGCCTTTGCCAGAATTGATCCGCTGCAACTTAACCGCGATGACTATGATTTCATCAATCCATTTACCTTAGATCCGAATGATCAAAACAGATTCTATTTGCCAACTAAAAAAATGCTTTACAGAAACCTTGATGTTAAAAACAAGGCCTTAGTGAACACATTCGACAGTTCGCGCTGGGATACGCCACTTTGGGAACTCATGAGCAATTGTACACCATTAACAGGTCAGGAATTTTCAAGTATAGCCATGTCAAAAGCACAGGCCAACACCCTGTATTTTGGCACTGACAAAGGTCGCTTATACAAATTGTTCAATGCCCACATGGGTCAATCAATCCCTAAAGACATTACAGGCAGCAATTTAAGTACAGGTAATATCAATTGCATTGCCTTAGATCCGCTTGACAGCAATAGTGTAACGGTGGTCTTTTCAAATTATAACATCATCAGTGTATTTCATTCTAATGATGCCGGAAATACTTGGGCCAATATTTCGGGCAATCTTGAAGAAAATCCCAATGGCAGTGGCAGCGGACCAAGTTGTAGATGGGCCAATGTTGTTACCCTTCAAAATGGACGTAAAGCGTGGTTTGTTGCTACCAGTGTAGGCTTGTATTCAACAGATACTTTAAACGGCATCAATACGCGTTGGATCAAACAATCTCCCTTGGGTATTGGCAACAATATAGTGACCATGATTGATGTGCGCAGCAAAGACAATTGTGTGGCTGTTGCAACACATGGCAATGGCGCTTATACTGCCCATATTGCCCAATCTTGGCAGATCACCAACTTAGATGCAGAACAAATGCTTTCTTTTAAAGTATACCCTAATCCCATCTCAGAATCGATTTGTAACATTCAATTACAAGAGCCAATGGCAAATGATTTTGATGTTGAGTTGATGAATGTATTAGGACAAACCCTTACAAAACCTCATTGGGAACTTGTCAATAACCAAATCGTTCAATTGCAATTACCGGCACTTGAAAAGGGGCAATACTTGATCAAAATAAACAATCATGAGCAAGTCATGTGTCAGTTTATTTCTATTCGATAATCATCGATTCTATCTATTGACTTGTTTATATTTCCTTATAGGAAACTCTTATTGATTGGCGTATTTTTGCAGCTGTTCAATGAGTCTTCTATTTAAATACTTAAAGCTGCAATGGCCTATTTTGTTATTGGCTTTGTTATTAGCAGCTATCAACCAATCTTTCTCTTTGTTGGATCCTCAAATAACCGGCAGAATAGTCGATGAAATCATTAACAAACATGGCAGTTTAACTCAAAAAGCATTCTTGAACCATGCATTGTATTTGGTTGGCTTATCTATTGGTGTTACAATGGTCAGCAGAATTGCAAAAAACTTTCAGGATTACTACACCAACGTGATTGTATTGCGCATTGGTGCACAGATTTTTTCCGATGGATTAAAACATTCATTAGAACTTCCCTTTCAAGTATTTGAAGATCAAAGAAGCGGCGAAACCTTATCGATTTTAGAAAAAGTTAGAACCGATACAGAAAAACTAATCACTGCAATGATTAGTATTTTATTTACCTCTATTGTAGGAATGGTGTTTGTTATGATTTTCACGCTTACAGTAAGTCTGAAGGTTGCTGTAGTTTATTTGGGCGCTATTGTAGTGATTGGTTTAACCAGCTCATTATTGAGTAAAAAGATCAAGATCATGCAAAGGACAATTGTTGGCGAAACCACTGCTATGGCTGGTAGCACAACAGAAAGTTTGCGCAACATCGAATTGGTAAAAAGTTTAGGCTTAGCGAATCAAGAAATCAACCGACTAAACAACACCACCACTAAAATTTTGGGGCTAGAACTTAAAAAGGTAAAATACATTCGCAGTCTTGCTTTCTTACAGGGCACAACAGTTCAATTTACCCGCAGTATTATGATTGTTGTACTCTTGTATTTGATATTCAATAATACGCTGTCAGCTGGTCAATATTTCACCTTCTTGTTTTATTCTTTTTTCTTGTTTAACCCCCTTCAAGAATTCGGTAATATTATACTCATTCATCGCGAAGCTGAAGTATCTCTTGATAACTTTAAAAAACTACTAGATACCCCAATTGATCCTCGTCCAAGCGCGCCTAAACAGTTAACAGAATTGAACGATTTTGAATTCAAAAACGTCTCTTTCCAACATAAATCCGCTTCAACCAAAGCTTTAATTGATGTGAGTTTTAAAGTCAATAAGGGCGAAACCATTGCATTTGTTGGTCCTTCTGGCTCAGGTAAAACCACTTTAGTAAAATTATTAGTAGGCTTATACCAAGCTCAAGAGGGCAACATTTTATATGCAGGTATTGAGGCCAAGGACATTGATTTGGATGGCTTAAGGGAAAAAATTGGCTTTGTTACACAAGACACCCAATTGTTTTCAGGTTCTATAAAAGAGAATATGTTGTTCGTGCGTCCTGATGCCTCAGATAAAGACATACAAGATGCCCTTGACAAAGCCAGTTGTCAGAATTTGTTAAAACGCGCTGACAAAGGCATTGATACCATCATTGGCGAGGGTGGCGTTAAATTAAGTGGTGGCGAAAAACAAAGGTTATCCATCGCTAGAGCGCTTTTAAGAAAGCCCTCATTGTTGGTGTTTGACGAGGCGACTTCTGCACTTGATAGTTTGACCGAAGACGATATCACTCAAACCATTAAACAGATTAATAAAGACTATTCGGCAATCACCATTTTAATTGCACACCGTTTGAGTACCATTATGCACGCCAACAGAATCTATGTGCTTGAACAAGGTAAAATTGTTGAGCATGGTCAACATGCTGACTTATTAGCCGAAAAAGGATTATATTACGCTATGTGGCGCCAACAAATTGGCGAACGTAAATGATTAGTAGGCTTTAGCAAACAACACCCTTTGGGTCGAAGGCGCACCAGTTAAAATACACTGACCTGTTTCTTGCGTATTGTTTAGCGGAATGCATCTGATGGTAGCCTTAGTCATTTCTTTAATCTTTTCTTCTGTTGCTGAAGTGCCATCCCAATGCGCAGAGACAAATCCACCTTTTTCATCAAGGGCTTGAACAAATTCATCCCAAGTATTCACAGTATGAATGTGGCTGTCTCTGTATTGTTTTGCTCTTTCAAAAATATTGGTTTGAATGTCTTTTAGCAATTGTTGCACCTCTGTATCAATGCCAGCTATTTGCTTGACCATTTTTTCTTTGGTATCTCTTCTTGCCAATTCTACAGTACCATTATCAATATCTCTAGGACCAATGGCTATTCTTAAAGGCACACCCTTAAGCTCCCACTCTGCAAATTTATAGCCTGGTTTATGGGTATCACGGTTATCAAATTTAACCGAGACATTCAAAGCCTCTAATTGTTGTTTGATTTTAAGCGCTTCTTGACTGACTTTTTCAAGCTCTTCTTCTGAGCGGTAAATAGGCACAATGACCACTTGTATAGGCGCTAAACTTGGCGGTAAAACCAAACCTTCGTCATCTGAATGTGCCATAATCAATGCACCGATTAAACGGGTAGAAACACCCCAACTTGTAGCCCAAACATGTTCTAATTTACCTTCTTTACTTTGGAATTTTACATCAAATGCTTTCGCAAAATTTTGGCCTAAGAAATGTGAGGTACCCATTTGCAAAGCCTTGCCGTCTTGCATTAAACCTTCAATACAATAGGTTTCAACAGCACCTGCAAATCGCTCGTTTTCAGTTTTAACACCTTTAATCACTGGAACAGCTAAAAACTGCTCAGCAAAATCGGCATATACTTCAAGCATTTGCTTGGTCTCGGCAACGGCTTCATCAGCTGTAGCGTGAGCGGTATGACCTTCTTGCCATAAAAATTCAGATGTTCTTAAAAACAATCTTGTACGCATTTCCCAACGCATCACATTGGCCCATTGATTGATCAAAATGGGTAGGTCTCTATAAGATTGTATCCAACCTTTGTAGGTATTCCAAATAATGGCTTCACTGGTAGGTCGAATGATCAATTCTTCTTCAAGTTTTGCTTCTGGATCAACGATTATTTTTCTATCATCATTAACCTTTAAACGGTAATGGGTCACCACCGCGCATTCTTTGGCAAAACCCTCGGCATTCTTTTCTTCTTTTTCGAAGAAAGATTTTGGAATCAACAGAGGAAAATACGCATTAACGTGACCTGTTTCCTTGAATTTTTTATCCAATTCAGCTTGCATTTTTTCCCAAATGGCATATCCATATGGTTTGATTACCATGCAGCCTTTTACATCTGCATGTTCAGCCATATCGGCGTTTTTAACCAAGTTATTATACCATTCGCTGTAATTATCGCTGCGCTTTACTTTTTCGTGGGCCATACTCCAATGCTAATTCTAAATTTAGTGCAAAGGTATCTAAATACTGAGTATTGTGTATAATAAAAAACAATTCCGTGACAGATACTATGAGTCCGAGCTGAAAAAAATAACTATTTTTGCAGAGCTCATGAATCCAACCGATAAATATGCCGAAAGAGGTGTTTCATCGCAGAAAGAAGATGTTCACAAAGCCATTGCTCATATTGATAAAGGCTTGTTTCCTCAGGCTTTTTGCAAAATCATTCCAGATGTACTTGGTCAAGACGAAGCCTATTGCAATGTCATTCATGCTGATGGAGCCGGTACAAAAAGCAGTTTAGCTTACATGTATTGGAAAGAAACAGGCGACATTTCGGTATGGAGAGGCATCGCTCAAGACGCTATTGTCATGAACATTGATGACCTTCTTTGTGTAGGCATTACCGATCAATTTTTATTGTCGAGCACAATTGGTCGTAACAAAAAAAGAATTCCAGGTGAAGTCATTGCTGAAATCATTAATGGCACAGAAGCATTTATAGAGAATCTGAAAGCTTATGGTATCAATATCATCAGTGGTGGCGGAGAAACTGCAGACGTTGGAGATCTGGTTAAAACAGTTATCGTTGATAGCACAGTTACCGCCAGAGCAAAACGCAGTGATATCATTTCAAATCACAACATACAAGCAGGCGATGTGATTGTGGGGTTGGCTTCGTATGGTCAGGCTAATTACGAAACAACTTACAATGGCGGAATGGGCAGCAATGGTTTAACCAGTGCCCGACACGATGTGTTTAATGCTGTTTACAGAAGCAAATACCCAGAGTCATACGATGATTTATTAAAACCAGAATTGGCGTATACTGGTCAACTGCAATTAACAGACGCCGTTGAAGATTGTGTTCTAAATGCAGGCCAAATGGTCTTATCACCAACGCGTACTTATGCGCCAATAATAAAAGCAGTGCTAGACAAACACAGAGCAGACATCCATGGCATGGTGCATTGCACTGGCGGCGCACAAACCAAAGTGCTGCATTTTGTAAAAGCGCCGTTAAACATCATCAAAGATCAACTCTTCCCAACCCCTATTTTATTCAAAACCATTCAAGCCCAAAGCCAAACCTCTTGGGAAGAAATGTACAAAGTGTTTAATATGGGCCACCGAATGGAAATTTATATCAGTGAGCGCCATGCACAAAGTATTATTGACATCAGCCAATCATTTGGTGTTGATGCAAAAATCATAGGTAGGGTGGAAAATCACAGTACCAAACAAGTCAATATCATTGGCGAGAATGGGCATTATACTTATTATTAAAACCAGTTCATAAAGCATGTTTAAATCTGTTTTAACCGTCGTATTGGTTTCAAGCATGGGCTTGATTCAAGCACAAGATTCTATTAACAAAGAGCCGCATTTGGCCAACATCAGACAGTTGACGTTTGGTGGCGATAATGCAGAAGCATACTTCAGTCCGGATGGCAAAAAGGTGAGCTTTCAATCGAATAATCCAAAATGGGGTTTAAAATGCGATCAGATCTTTTCTATGGACATCGCAAAGGCCTTAAAAAAACAAGACAAATACAAACCTAAACTCATTAGCACTGGTAAAGGCAAAACAACTTGTTCTTATTACATGCCTGATAATAAATCCATTTTATTTGCTAGTACCCATCAATCAATGGATACTTGTCCTTATGTTGCACCTTACAACCCTAAAGCCAAATACACCTGGTCTTTGCATCCTGAGTTTGATGTGTTTATAGCCAATGCAAAAGGTAAAATCACCAAACAATTAACTGATAGTATTGGTTATGATGCCGAAGCGACCGTAAGCCCTAAAGGCGATAAAATTGTTTTTACCAGCACTCGTAGTGGCGATATTGAATTGTGGACGATGAACATTGATGGCAGTGGTTTAAAACAAATCACCAATGCCCTTGGTTATGATGGTGGTGCGTTCTTCTCGCCAGATGGCACAAAATTGATTTTTAGAGCCTCAAGACCTCAAACAATGCAAGAGTATACCGAATACAAAGACTTGCTCTCTAAGGGGCTAGTAGCGCCCAATAACATGGAATTATTTGTTTGTGATACTAACGGTGCCAACATGAAACAAATTACCTATTTAGGCAAAGCCAACTGGGCACCTTTCTTTGATCCAACAGGTAAAAAAATCATTTTCTCGAGTAACCATGCTTCGCCAAGGGGTTATCAATTCCAGTTGTATATGGTTGATGTAGATGGTAGCAATCTGACACAAATAACCGATGAGAGTAATTTCAATGCTTTCCCAATGTTTAGCCCAGATGGTAAAAAATTGATTTTTAGCAGTAATCGCAACAATGGTGGCACAAGAGACACCAATTTGTTTATTGCTGATTGGATTGAGTAATTTTACAAGACCAGAAGCAATAGTAAACCTAAAGCTATTCTGTACCAAGCAAAAGGTTTAAAGCCATATTGCTTTAAGGCTGCCACAAAGGTTTTTATGGCCAATAAGGCAACGATAAAAGCAACCGCATTACCTATCAAAAATAACATCAAATGTGATTGATCTTGTAAGATCATTTTATACCCTTTGATTTCTGCGCCTTGGTAGTTCCAGTCCTTTAAAAGCACAGAGTAGGAAGTCACTGCCAACATGGTAGGTACCGCTAAAAAAAACGAAAACTCTGCAGCCAATGATCTGCTCATTTTCTGCTGCATGCCTCCGATAATAGAAGCTGCAGCTCTACTAACACCAGGCATTAATGCTAAACATTGCCAAAAGCCAACCACGATACCTTGCTTGTATGATAGGGATTGTATATTATCTGTTTCTGCGGTCTTAAACCAACTGTCTACAAACAACAATACGATACCCCCAACAATCAGAACAATAGCAATGGGAATGGGTTTTTCAAGCACTGATTCAATAGCATCATCAAACAAATAGCCCAAAACCAAGGCTGGAATAACGGCTAATGCCAATTTGTAATACAAGGTAATATTTTGCCAATTGAAAAAGGTTTTACGGTAGGCAAAGACAACGGCTAAAATGGCTCCGAACTGAATGGATACTTGAAACATTTTAACGAAACCATCTTTCTCAATACCCATCAATGAACTGGTAAAGATCATGTGGGCAGTAGAAGACACCGGAAGAAACTCTGTGATTCCTTCTATAATGGCGATGAGTATGGCTTGTAAAAAATCCAATTAGTCTTCTTGACTAGGGGTTTCAGACTTAGGATTATATAAAATTGAAAATACGCCTAAAGCAAATCCGGCCAAAACGATTAATGGCGCAACGGTAATTTTAATGGGTGCATCAAAAGCTTGACCCTTGCCACTTCCCATGACCATGAAGCCTATAACAACTATGATAAAGCTAATGGCCAACAACATGTAGTTTTGTTTTTTAAACACCATGAGCGGCTTTACTTCCTTTTTTTCAATGGGTTTACTAGGCTTTGAAATTGGTTTTTTTGAAGACATGTTATGGTTTAATAAAGTTGATCTATTTTAAGTTTAAGGTATCTTTTGGTTGAAAAATATACACTGATGAGGGCAATTATCACAGCCAAAGCTAATAAAATTCCAGATAATGACAAGTAATCATTCATAAACAACTGCCAATTGTTCTCTTGTAAATAACGCTCTGTGGTATACACTACACCAAATAGCATAGACAAGGCTAATACGACAGACAATAGTGCATACAATAAGTACATGCCCAAAAATGGTCTAATAATGAACCAATCAGATGCGCCAACATACTGCATACTCTTAATTAAAAAACGTCTAGCAAACATGTTGATTCTGACGGTGCTGTTGATCAGTGCTAAGGCAATTAACAAAAGAATAGCTGCCAAAGCCATCAGTATCAATTTAACCGTCTCAAAATTTTGATTGATTTTGCTTAATAAATTCTTACCTAAATCATCTTTAGCATAACGAATATCATCAATGTTTGGCATTGATCTTAATTGTTGCTCCACTGCTAACATTTTGGCTTCAGTAGCATAGCTGGCGTTGATATTAATTTCTAAAGAATGGGGAATGGGATTGTATCCTAATGTTTTAATAAAATCATTACCTAAGCGGGCTATTTCTTTTTTAGCGGCAATGTCTCTGTCAATAAAAGTTGAGGACTTTACAAAAGGTAAACGGTTGATTTCGGTCTGAATTTGTTTAGCGGCATCCGTATCCGTTGAATCCGTATAAAAAATAAATACTTCAAAATTGTTTTGATAAAAATTAGCCAAATGCTTCGCATAAATAGACACCAAGCCTAACAAACCTACAATAAACAAAACCAAAGTCATGCTAATGATGGTTGGCCAAAAAGATGTGCGTTTTTTATATAATTTTTCGTTGCTCAATGGTTAACAAATATAAGTAGATTGGGTTAAACTGCTACAGGTGCTTTAATGGCAGGGTGTGGATTGTAATCTTCTAGCGTAAAATCTTCGAACTTAAAATCATAGATGGATTTCACCTCTGGATTAATGCGCATTTGCGGATAGGTGTTCGGGGTTCTTGACAACTGCAATTCAACCTGTTCAAAATGATTGGTATAGACATGCGCGTCGCCAAATGTGTGCACAAAATCACCGTATTGCAAACCACATACTTGAGCCAACATCATGGTTAACAAAGCATAGGATGCAATGTTAAAAGGCACGCCTAAAAAGATATCTGCACTTCGTTGATAGAGTTGACAGGATAGCTTGCCATCGGCCACATAAAATTGGAACAAACAATGACAGGGTGCCAAGGCCATTTTTGGCAAATCAGCAGGATTCCATGCAGAGACAATCATGCGGCGGCTGTCAGGGTTATTTTTAATGGTTTTGACCACTTCTTCTATCTGATCAATCACTTGACCATCAGGAGCAGACCAACTGCGCCATTGTTTGCCATACACCGGACCTAAGTCGCCATTGGCATCCGCCCATTCATCCCAAATACTAACGCCATGCGCTTTTAAATAGGCTATGTTGGTTTCGCCTTTTAAAAACCATAAAAGTTCGTGAATGATGGATTTTAAATGTACTTTTTTGGTTGTGACCAAAGGAAACCCTTGATTCAAATCAAAACGCATCTGATAGCCGAAAACACTCTTAGTGCCTGTGCCTGTGCGGTCGCTCTTAAGCGTGCCGTTTTCATACACATGTTTTAAAAAGGTTTCGTAGTGATTGTACCTGATTCAAAATTCAAGCAATTCGTCTGATTTGATGGCAAAGAGTTTTTCACATTTGGGTTAAAAAAAATGCCCTTTCGGGCATGTTTTTATGAAATGTCTGGGTTTATTGCCAAAACTGGTCTTTATACAATTCATCTGCAGAACCCACTTTACGGCAGTTCATTTCATGATCTGTATTCCAATTCATTTTCCAATAGGTTTTAAAACCCCCTGCGCTTGGAACGATCTCAAGCGTATCAGAATTACCAACCCAACGCCATGTTCCGGTGTTAGAATAAACATTATTACCCCTAAAATCATGAATGATTGATCCACCCTGATTGTACCAAGCTTTAGAAGTTAATGTTGACTTGTTTAATGTTTTTGCGGCTGAGCTGTCGTCGTTTTTCTTACAAGCAGTAAAGCTCAATGCACATAATAACAGGGTAATGCCTGCTAAGTTTTTGAAATGTTTCATAATAGAAATGGTATATTGTTAAAGGCGAAAATAGGGCCTTAAACCATCATTGACCGTTTCAATTTTACACAGCTGTGGATATCAGTATTATCCTGGTAAACGGCTGATAGATTTTTCAAGCAATTTGATTTGCTCTACGATTTCTTTTGATTTAGGATTCAAAGCTTTGGCTTTTTTGAAATACGATTTACCTACTTTGAATTGTTGTCTTTGCATTTCAATTGAACACAATTGCAAATACACACCTGCTAAACTTTCTTTGTCAGGAATACCTGCTTGTATTGCTGCCAATAAATTGGCTCTGCCTTCTTTGATTTTTCCTTGACGCATTTGAATAAAACCCAATTGCATAAGGTTTGTGCCTTCCATATCGCCAGCTAAACTGGATTTGGTTTTTAAACTTTTCCTAATATTGTCTTCGGCTGTACTTAAATCATTGGTAGCCATTGACATTGTGCTTTGTAACATGTAGTATGCAGAACGCACTGGTTTAATTAACCAATTAGGGCGTTTTATTTTTTTAATATAGGAGCTTGCTAAATCAACATTACCAGCTTCAACTGCATCTTTTACCAAACGCATAGTGCCTATCATGTAATGAAGCAATACTGAAACAAATGCCAAAATATACAGAATCCAAGCCAGAATCACATCGGCATAAAGATGAGACAAAACACCAGCCACAATAAGGCCAAGAGCAAAATACAAACGGTGTAGAATATATAATCTTAATAGTTTCATGAGAACAATCAATAAATGAGTTTAAATGGTTTCTGAAGGGATTTTTTCAATGCTTTCAGAACTGTTGGTTTTAGGAAAAAAGTGTTTTTGAAATAATACAATGGCAATAACACCAATGCTTATAGCAGCATCGGCCAGATTGAATACAGGACTAAAGAATATAAATTCTTCGCCGGGTTTAATAGGCGACCATTCAGGATAATGGGTTTCTACGATTGGAAAATACAGCATATCAACAACATGGCCCAATAAAAAACCACCATCGTATTCGTTCATGTGGGCATACCAAATGCCATAGAATGTGCAATCAATGATGTTCCCAATTGCGCCGCCTAAAATCAAAGCTACACAAATGAGAAACCATTTATTAACGCCATTCTTAATGCTTTTTAATAAATACCACAAACCAAATACTGATACGCCAATGCGCAAAATAGACAAGGCATATTTACCAATGACACCAAAAAATTTCATACCAAATGCCATGCCTTCGTTTTCAATAAAATGCAAATAAAACCAGTCTTTAAAAATGACTTTTTCGGTATGCAATACCATGTTGTTTTTAACCCAGTATTTTAATACTTGATCAATGACAATTACCATGACTAAAACAACTATTGGTGCGATCCAATTGTGCTGTTTTTTAGAGGCTTGTATCGATTGGTCTTGGTCTGAAATTTCCACCAGATTATTTGTATTGTTTAAGTTTAGCCTCCATGCTTAAGGTTGCATGCGGCACCGCCATCAGCCTTTCTTTTTGAATCAATTTACCAGTAACCCTGCAAATACCATAGGTTTTGTTTTCGATTCTGATCAAGGCATTTTCAAGATTATCAATAAACTTCTTTTGTCTAGCAGCCAATTGGTTCAAATTCTCTTTTTCAAAGGTACTAGCACCATCATCGAGTGTTAAATACTGATTAGATGTGTTGCCATCGCCATTTTCATTTGGGTTCTGAAGAGATTTCTGCATTTTGCTAAACTCGTCTTTGGCAATTTGTAATTTGCCTAAAATAAGTTTTTTAAACTCTTGAAGATCCTTGTCGCTGTAGCGCGTTTTTTCTTTTTCTTCAATTTTTTTCTTAGCCATTTTTTTCCAATTTAATTGTACAATGTATGCCTTCTATTTCAAGTGGGGTAGCATTTTGCAAACCTTGTTCTAGTCGAAGGCTATCTGCTAGAATTTCGTTGCAAATATAAGTTTTATACTGTTCGATTGCTTGCCATGATACAGGATCAATATCCATTTGAACCGAAATGCGGTCTGTAACATCCAAACCCTGATCTTTTCTGGCATTTTGTAAGCGATTAACCAGTTCTCTTGCTAAACCTTCTTGTTGCAAGGCTTCTGTAAGTGTAATGTCTAATGCAACGGTTAATCCTGAATAGCTACTCACCATCCAACCCGGAATGTCTTGAGCCTGCACTTCAACATCTTGAAGCTGCAATTCAAACTGCACCTGGCCTAAATCCAAAACAATTGAACCTTGTGATTCCAATTGTCTGATTTCTGACTGAGTCAATTCTGCTACTTTACTTGATAAAGCCTTCATGTTAGCGCCAATCTTAGGACCTAAGGCCTTAAAGTTTGGTTTAACTCCCTTCACAATAACTGCATTATCGGCGGCCAAATATTCCAATTCCTTTACATTTACTTCTGATAAAATCAAATCTTGAATGTGGTCTAAGCGTTTCTTGAAAGCCTCATCAAGAACAGGCACCATAATTTTTTGTAAAGGCTGTCTAACTCTGATGTTTTGTTTTTTT
>JBEIKN010000020.1:0-13224 GCA_040379725.1 Flavobacteriales bacterium | reverse complement strand
TCCATTTGGTGGTGAAATCATTACACAAGACATTGTTGAAGCCTTTGGTATTTTGCCAAAACAAGCAGAGTTGATTAAAGTGAAATATGGTCATGCTTTGCCAGAAGGTACAAGGAGCAATGTAATTATAACGGTTCCTGGAATTGGCGATAGAAAAGCCAAGCAAATATTAGAAAAAAATCTTGCCCACGTGATCAATGCCAGAATGAAAGAAATTCTTGCCTTGGTGAACGATGAAATTAAAATTTCTGGCTATAAAGACAAACTCAATTTGGGTGTCGTGTTAACTGGTGGTGGTGCGCAATTGAAAGACATTTCAAACCTAGCTGAGTTTGTGTTGTCATGCGAAGCTAAAATAGGCATGCCTGACCCACATTTAGGTACTGGCTTAGTGGATGAAGTGAAAAGTCCAATGTTTGCTACATGTATAGGTTTAGTGCTCAAGGGTTGTTCTGATTTAGATCCAATTCCGGCAGAAAACCATATGAAACCAAATGGCGAAAAACGAAAATCACCAAGTGGTGGCAGTGTCTTCAAAAACCTCTTTGTTAACTTCAAAGATTGGATGAAAGACGATAAAGCCATGGGCGATTACGAGCGTTAAGCAATCATAAAAACTTAAGACCAATGAGCATTAATTTTAAAAATTATTTTGATTTAGAACTGCCAAAGGAACAATCCTCAATTATAAAAGTGATTGGTGTTGGTGGTGGGGGTAGCAATGCTGTTACCTATATGTATAACAAAGGCATTACCGGTGTAGACTTTTATTTGTGTAATACCGATGCACAACATTTAGAGCGCAGTACTGTTCCAAATAAAATTCAATTGGGCAGTAAATTAACCGAAGGCCTGGGTGCTGGAGGAGACCCTGCATTTGGAAAAAAATGCGCACTTGAAAGCATTGAACAAATCGAACAGGCACTTAGACACAATACCAAAATGGTTTTCATCACTGCTGGTATGGGTGGTGGTACCGGTACAGGTGCCGCTCCAGTGATAGCTCAGAAAGCCAAATCAATGGGCATTCTTACTGTAGCTATTGTGACCAGACCTTTTACCAATGAAGGGCCAGAGAAATCTAAAAAAGCCGAACTGGGGATAGCTGACATTAAGCCGCATGTTGACGCCATTTTAGTGATCAACAACCAAAGGATTTTACAAATGTTTTCGAATTTAAGGATCACCGAATCCTTAGGCAAAGCGGATGATGTGTTATACACAGCTTCAAGAGGTATAGCTGAGATTATTACTAAATCAGGCTCTTGGAACGTTGACTTTAGAGACGTTAAAACAGCCTTAGAAAACAGCGGTAGAGCCATTATGGGCATAGGTATTTCATCGGGCGATGACAGAGCTATAAAAGCTTCACAAATGGCTTTAGAATCACCTTTGCTTGACGAGAACAGCATAGAAGGCGCTAAGCATATCTTACTGAACATTAGCTTTGGTAATGAAGAACCATACACGTCCGAGATGGATACCATTTTAGCGTATTTCCAAAACCAAGCTGGTCAACGCGCAAACCTAAAATATGGTTTGAACCACAATCCAAGCCTTGATAGAGAACTTGAAATAACTGTTGTAGCGACTGGTTTTGATACCACAGACACCATCATTATGGCAGATAATGATTTTGAAGCGACTGGCGCATTAGAGATTGACTTAAACTTAGAACCCAGTAAAACAGAGTTCAAACAAACATTCAATCAAAGTACTGATTTGTTTAACACAGCGCCGGTTCAAAATCCTACACCTGTTTCTATTCAACCAATTGTTGAAACACCAAGAACGGTGAATTTGTCAGACCCTTCAACGCCGGCTTATTTAAGAATGGGTGTAACGCTCGAGAGCATTTCAACCGACGTAGAAATGTCAAATATTACACTCGATGAGGAACAAAACAAACAAGGTGTAAGATTCAAAGACAATGGCAACAAATATCTGCATGACAATGTAGATTAGGCAGACGATTTCTATTCATGAAAGCAAAGTATTTATTGCTTGTATTTACAATTGTTTCTCTTCAGGCATATGCAAGTAGTCGCCTAATTAACAATAACTTCGGTAAGGGTCAATTCTTTTTTTATTGGGGCTATAACAGAGGGTTTTACAGTGCCTCTGATATCCATTTTAAAGGGAATGAATACGACTTTACGTTAAAAGCTGTTAAGGCCAATGATAGGCAGAGCAAATTGGCTGCAGATCCGTATCTGAGGATTGACCAAATCACCATTCCTCAATACGATTACCGCCTAGGCTATTGTATCAATAATCGTTATGCTTTGTCCTTCGGGTTTGATCACATGAAATACGTGATGAATCAAAATCAAACCGTTAAAATGACCGGTTTTATTCGCGATTCAAGTTCAATTTATCAAGGTGATTTTAATGGTCAATCTGTTCTCTTGACAGGTAATTTTTTGGAGTTAGAGCACACTGATGGCTTAAATTACTTGAATGCAGAAATTACCCGAACAGATCCGGTAATCCGCATCAATAAACACTTGCAATTAAATACAATAACTGGCCTAGGTGTAGGGTTTATGTATCCAAGAACCCGTTGCATGTTAATGAATAGAAACTTAAATGACCAATGGCATGTGTCTGGTTATGGTGTTTCAGCCAACTTGGGTGTTAATTTGGGTTTAGGCAAGCATTTTTACCTTCAATCAGCCGCAAAAATGGGTTGGATCAATATGCCAAACATAGTGGTTTCAGGTAATAAAGCGGATAAGGCTAGCCAACATTTTTCATTCTTACAGACACAAATTTTATTGGGGTATAAATTCCGTTTGTAAACGCCAATAAGTGTTTAGATAGGCATCAAATGAATGCGTCATATTAATTTTATGACATGGCTCAACACAATCAATTAGGTCAATATGGCGAGCGCATTGCTTGTCAATATTTACAGTCAAAAGGGTATCAAATATTAGAACAGAATTGGCGCTCATCACGCTATGAAATTGATCTGATAGCTCTGTATCAAGGTTGCTTAATTGTGGTTGAGATTAAAACCCGGCAGACAGATAAATATGGTTCGCCAGGCTCTTTTTTGTCGGTTAATCAACAATTACATTTGTCTGACGCTATTGAAGCCTTTATTGCCGAAAAAGCACTTGATTTTGAAGGCATTCGTTACGACATAGTAGCCATTGTTGCTAATGCATTTGGAGAGTCCATAGTGCATTATGAAGATGCCTTTTGGCCTGATAACTTAAATGTGTTCAGCATGCATGCCTGATTTGTATTTCTCAAGATAATTCAACAACTTCGCAAGCAAAGACAAACTGCATATGAAAAAACTTATTTTATTTAGCTGCTTACTGACCCTAGTCTATGCTTGTGGTAGTTCTAAAACTGAAGAACAAGAAACCAAAGAAAGAGACAGTATGGACAATGCTCAAGAGGCCATTAATCAGAAGTATGTCGATTCTTTAATGAATGCTGACGCGCAAGTTTCAGAGTCTAAAGATTCAACGGCTCAATAAACTTTTGGTAATAAGGCAATAAAAAACCCCGCTACTTGCGGGGTTTTTTTGTATGCGTTTTTTGCTTATTGGAACATCAAAACAGGTTCTTCTAAATACGCTTTGAGTGTATTTAAGAATTTAGAACCTACCACACCATCAACCACTCTGTGGTCGCAACTTAAGGTCACTTTCATGATGTTGGTTTTAGCGATTTGACCATTCACTATGCCTACAGTTTCTTTAACCCCACCTACTGCTAATATACAAGCATCTGGTGGGTTAATAATGGCTGTAAACTCTTCAATGCCAAACATACCTAAGTTGGAGATGGTAAAGGTATTACCAGTCCAATCGGCAGGTTGTAATTTTTTATCCTTAGCTTTTGCACCAAATACTTTGATCTCATTACTAATGTCTGTAAGTGCTTTTTGATCGGCAAATTTTACAACAGGCACCAATAAACCATCTTCAACAGCCATAGCAACACCAATGTGAATGTGGTGATTGAATCTGATTTTTGTACCCAACCATGAAGCATTTGCCCAAGGGTGTTGTTTCAATGCCATAGCACTGGCTTTAACAATCATATCGTTCACAGACACTTTAGTATTTGCAGCGGTATTGATAGCAGCTCTTGCAGACAATGCTTTGTCCATATTGATTTCCATGGTTAGATAGAAATGCGGTGCAGTAAATTTGCTTTCAGCCAATCTGCCTGCTATGGTTTTGCGCATTTGAGACACATTGATCTCTTCAAAACTTTCTTTGCCTAATACAGCTGTTGATTTGCCAAAACTTGATCCACCTTTGAACTGTTCAACATCGCTTTTAACCACACGGCCATTCTCTCCTGAACCTTGAACATTGCTGATGTCTATGCCTTTTTCCTCAGCAAGTTTTTTGGCTAATGGAGAAGCCAATACTCTACCGTTGTTTTGATTGCTTGTACTTTGAACAGGAGCAGGCGTTGAAACGGTTTCAACAACAGGCGTTGCAGTAGCCTGCGCTTCAGGTGCTTTAGCAGCGGAGCTTGGCGCGGCAGTCAATAAAGCTGCAAAATCTTCGCCAGCTGCTCCTACAATGGCAATAATGCCATCAACCGGAACCGCATCGCCTTCATTAATGGCAAAATGCAAAATGGTACCTTTCTCGTAATTTTCGAGGTCCATGGTTGCTTTGTCCGTTTCGACTTCAGCTAAAATATCACCACTTTTGATGGTGTCTCCTACTTTGAAATTCCACTTTCTGACAACACCTTCAGTCATGGTGTCACTCATTTTGGGCATTTTAATTGCTACCGCCATAATATTGTTAATGACTGCAAACCTACTAATAAAGAAGCAAAAGAACAATATAAAAATCTGTCCTATAGGGCGATTTAAAACTTAGTTTTGGCTTGTTTTGTGCTTGTTTTTAAATTAAAGATTCAACAGGAAAAAGGCATTTGGCTTTGCACATTTTCCCTTATTTTTGCCTTCGACCATGAAAAAACTGACGCATTTATGTATGGCCATTGGCCTTTGTCTTAACACCTTACAGGCTCAAACAGAAACACCGCACATTCACTATTTATCTGACCCTGATGCGGCTGAACGCCAACACAGTGTTGATATTCAACACATGAAAGTACAAGTGTCTTTTAAGCCTGAATTAGCTACCGTTTTGGGCAAAGTCACCCACGATTTTGTGACCATACAAAACCACATTGATACGTTGTTTTTTGATGCACCAGGCATACAAATCCATTCCGCTTTATTGGATGGACAACCCTTGCCTTTTACCATCAATCCTGAAGGGGTAGTGGTCAGGTTTACAAAAGCATTGATGTGGGATGAACGCCATACAATTGCATTTGAGTATACAGCTATGCCTAAAAAAGGCATTTATTTCATTGGTTGGAATCAACCTGAAAATAAACAAGCAGCAGATATCAATTATATCCGCAAACAAATTTGGACACAAGGTCAAGGCATTGACAACCGTCATTGGATTCCAATGTACGATTGCATGAACGATAAATTCACCACAGAAACCGTCGTGACCATACCTTCTCAATACAAATGTTTATCTAACGGTACATTTTTATCTAACACCGATAATGGAACTGGCACCTCTACCTGGCATTATAAACTTGAAAAGCCACATGCTGGTTATTTGTTGATGTTGGGCATTGGCGATTATGCCATCAAAGAGAGCAAAACCAAACGTGGCACACCTGTTCAATTTTGGTATTACCCTGAATTCAAAGACCGTGTTGAAACCACCAGTTTGTATACCGAGCGTATGATTGAATTACTCGAGGATGAAACAGGTACGCCATACCCGTGGGGTACTTATGCTCAAATCATGGTTCAGAACTTTTTGTATGGTGCCATGGAAAACACCTCTGCTACTGTGTTTGGAGATTTCTTTACAGTCGATTCTAGAGGGTTTAAAGACCGCAATTATATGGGGGTTAACTGTCATGAATTGACCCATCAGTGGTTTGGCGATTTGATCACCGCGCGCAGCGGTAATGATGTTTGGTTACAAGAGAGTTTTGCAACCTTTTTCCCGAAATTGTTTTTTAAATGGTTAGAGGGCGATGATGCCTATCAGTGGGCTATGAGAGGCGAATACAATTCCGCTTTAGCTCAGAGTGAAAAAGACAATTTTCCTGTCAGACATACCAAAGGTGGCACGACCAGATTGTACCCTAAAGGCAGCGCTGTTTTAGGCATGTTAAGGTATCAATTAGGGCCTGAAAATTTTACCAGATTTGTACAACATTATTTGTCAGTGAATGGCTTTAAAAATGTGGAATCATGGGATTTCCAAAAAGCGATTAAAGATAAATTAGGATTAAACTACGATTGGTTTTTTGATCAATGGATTCATAGAGGAGGAGAGCCTCATTACAAGGTGTCTTACAAAACCACTTCGAATCAAGTTTTATTAAAGGTTGACCAAACCCATGCAACAGATGGTCATGTGAGGTATTTCAAAATGCCTGTTGATTTTGCAGTGTATTATAAAAACGGTCAAGTAGAGCGCAAGACCATGTGGGTTATGGACAGCGCAACTCAAACCATAGTATTGCCAAAAGCCAATGCAGACATTGATTTTGTTTTGTTTGACGAGCAAAATAAAGTGATGAAAAAAATGGATTTTGCTAAATCACCTGCCGAGTTGATCTCGCAAGCCAGCAAAGCCCAATACATGATAGACCGTTACGATGCAGTGGCTGCCATGAAAGATTTGCCATTGAAAGACAAACAAGCCTTGTTGACAGCCCGATTTACAGCAGAAAAACATCCTGCCATTCGCGCTGAAATTGCCAAACAAATGGCCAATCAAAGTAAACACAAAGTATTAGCTATGATTGTAAAAGACAGTAAAGCAGAAGTTAAAAACGCCTTTATTGCAGCCGATACTTTGGTACTAGAACACCAATCAATTTATGAACAATTATTAAAGGACAGCAGTTATTCTGTGGTTGAAAATGCCCTTGATAAATTGATGAAGTCAAACAAAATTGCCACGACCACTAAAGTCAAACAATTGTCTTCTGTGAGCCAAGTATCAGGTCAAAACAACAATGTACACTGTAAGTATTTAGAGCATGCTGTAACTTACAAAGTGAATGATGCACAAGCCATTCAAGAACTTGAAACACTATGTGGCCCTTTCTATGAGTTTAGAACCCGTGTAGCAGCGGCTCAGGCCATTAAACGTTTAAACATTTTGACCCCAAAAATGACTGAACATTTAATAGAAGCTTGTTTAACGTATAACAGCCGTTTGGCTGGTCCTTGTGCAGATGTTTTGAAATCCCTTAAAAAGCAAGCAGCCAACAACTCGCTTATACAAGGTGCTATTCAAGGCCTCAATCAAGAGCAACAAACTACCCTGAAGAATTTAGGTCTAAAGGACTAAGTCTTCGACCAATGCTCAGCCTTTTCTGAGGTTTCTTAAAACAAAAACCTATCTTTGTGGTTATATTTTTAATAAGCCTTAAACACTTTGGATACCCTTCAAACTTCTCAAAGGAAGAAAGACCATATTGAATTAGCGTTTTTGTCGCAGATCAGTGGCAATGACAACCGTTTCAATTATGAACCACTAATGGTGGCTCACCCTCACAGCGCCTTGCCTGCAGCTCATTTGGCTGGTAAAACAATGCGTCTGCCAATATGGATCAGTAGCATGACGGGGGGTACAGAAATGGCGGCAACCATCAATCAAAATTTAGCTAAAGCTTGTGCAGAGTTTGGTATGGGATTGGGTTTAGGCAGTTGTAGAATTTTATTGCATGATCAAGCACATTTAAAAGATTTCAATGTCAGACATTTGATGGGCGATCAACCGTTGTTTGCCAATTTAGGGATTGCTCAAATAGAGCACCTCATCGAACAATGTCAATTATCGCAGGTTAAAACCCTAATAGATCAATTACAAGCTGATGGTTTAATCATTCATATCAACCCATTACAAGAATGGTTACAGCCAGAAGGCGATGTGATCAAACAAGCCCCTATAGATACCATTAAACGCTTCTTAGATTTTATGGATTGTAAGGTAATTGTTAAAGAAGTAGGGCAAGGCTTTGGTCCGAGGTCTATGCAGGCTTTATTGGAGTTGCCTTTAGAAGCCATTGAATTTGCGGCTCATGGTGGCACTAATTTTTCTGCCATAGAATTGCACAGACAATCTGAAATGGCCCAAGAACAATGGTTGCCAGTTCAACACATCGGACATTCTGCTTCAGAAATGGTTCAGCAATTGAATCTACTCTATGCTGACATGGGTTCGAAAGTATTGTGCAAACAAGTCATCATCAGCGGCGGTATCAAGCATTTTATAGATGGCTATTATCTGACTCAATGCTCGAGTATGCCAGCCATTTATGGGCAAGCATCAGCATTTTTAAAGCATGCCACTGGCGACTATGAAACCCTAAGGGCATTTTGTCAACTTCAACAGCAAGGCTTAGAATTATGCCATCAATATTTAAGCATCAAATAAAACACTAAACATGAGCAGTATAAAAGGATTTTCAAAACTGAGTAAAGAAGCCAAAATTGAATGGATTGTTTCGAATTATTTGAACAACGATTCAGGCGCCATTGACTTCTTAAAATCTTATTGGCATCCGGACCAAGCGACTCAAAAGTTGCACGATGAGTTTATTGAAAACACCATCAGTAATTTTTACATTCCGTTTGGCGTTGCCCCCAATTTTTTAATCGATGGCAAAATGTATTGCATACCTATGGCCATTGAAGAAAGTTCTGTGGTGGCAGCAGCCTCAAAATCGGCTAATTTTTGGTTAGAAAGAGGTGGCTTTAAAACCCAAATCATTGATGTGCAAAAAATCGGGCATGTGCATTTTATTTGGAATGGTTCAAATGCTGCAGACTTATTTGCATTTTTCGAAGCCATTAAATCAAAGTTCTTCACTGAAACAGCGCACATTACCAAAAACATGCAAACGCGTGGTGGAGGTATTTTAGATATTCGTCTTAAAGACAAAACAGCTTTAGAGCCTGGTTATTTTCAGATTGAAGCCACTTTTGATACTTGTGACAGTATGGGGGCTAATTTTATCAATTCAGTTTTAGAGGAGTTTTCTAAAATCTTCAGATCAGAATTGGAGCAAACTGACTTGATCAAAGCCGATGAAAAATCGGTGCAAATAGTCATGTGCATTCTGAGCAATTACACACCGCATTGTTTGGTGAGGGCTGAAGTTTCTGCGCCCATTGATGCATTGTCTGAAGGCAATGACATGAATGGTCAAGAGTTTGCGGAAAAGTTTTGTAGAGCCGTTAGAATAGCTGAGATAGAACCCTACAGAGCTACCACACACAACAAAGGGATTATGAACGGTGTTGATAGTGTTGTGTTGGCTACAGGCAATGATTTTAGAGCTGTTGAAGCTTCTGCCCATACCTATGCCTCTAGAAGCGGACAATACCGCAGTTTAACCCATGCTGAAATCAAAGATGGCCGTTTAATCTTTAGTATAGAATTACCTTTGGCGTTAGGCACTGTTGGTGGCTTAACCGCTTTGCACCCAATGGTGAAATTTGCGCTTAAGTTGCTTGGTCAACCAAATGCTACAGAATTGATGCGCATTGCAGCTGTGGTGGGTTTAGCTCAGAACTTTTCTGCTATCAGATCTTTAGTAACATCAGGCATTCAGAAAGGACATATGAAAATGCACTTGTTGAACATCTTGAATCAGTTAGAAGCCTCTGAAGCAGAAAAACAACAAATCGTTGAACATTTTAAAGATAAAGTCGTTAGTTATAGCGCTGCAGTCTCAGCCTTTTGCCAATTAAGAGGGATTGAGGTAGCAAGTGTTTCAGGAATCAAATAGTTATAAAGTGTCGATACAATCTTATTACAGTCACGGAAAATTGATGATGTGTGGTGAATACGCTGTATTAGGCGGTGCAACTGCATTTGCTTTGCCCACAAAAAGTGGTCAGAGTCTAAAAGTAGAGTATGGTCAGAATTCTTTCGAACCAAAATTGTTTTGGAAAGCCATTGATAAACACAATGCTGTATGGTTTGAAGCCCAATTAAGTTTGCCGCATATGATCATAGAGTCTTGCTCCAATCTTGATGTCGCCATTCAGCTGGTTCGATTTTTAATCAATGCCCAACATCTAAATCCTGATTTTTTAAAAGGGCAACAAGATGTGATGGTAGAAACCCGCATAGAGTTTGAATTAGACGAAGGATTGGGCAGTAGTTCAACCTTAACCAATAACATTGCGCAATGGGCTCAAGTGAATCCATATTCTTTGCATTTTAATGCCTTCAAAGGCAGTGGTTTTGATATCGCAGTAGCCATTCATGGACAAGCCTTGTTGTATACTATGAACGGTTCTGCCCCTAGTATAGAATTGATCAATTGGAACAAATCTTTTAGAGACCAATTGTATTTGGTACACCTTAATCAAAAACAAAACTCAAGAGCGGAATTAGCTAAACATAAACGACACGCTTTGCCTTCGCAAATCGCACAGATTTCGAGAATCAGCAAATTGATCAGTGCCAACGACGACTATTTTGAATTTTGTTTATTGCTTGAGTTGGCCGAAAATGAAACCAGTCAAATACTTGGTGTCCCTCCAATCAAACAAGAGCGTTTTTCAGATTTCCATGGCAGTGTAAAGAGTTTAGGTGCTTGGGGTGGCGATTATGTATTGGCAACAGGTCAAAATACAGTGGATTATTTTCAACAAAAAGGTTACCACCGAGTAGTACCATTCAACGACATCGTATTATGAGCGCAAACACCTATACAGCCTCTTGGGAAAGCCCATCCAACATTGCTCTAGTAAAATACTGGGGTAAATATGGCGAACAATTGCCTTGTAATCCATCCATTAGTTTTACACTCGACCAAGCTTTATCTAAAACCAGCATAAAGGCTGTTGAACAAACCGCTTCTGCAGAAGTGGATTTTGAGTTTGAGTTTGAAGGTCAAGCCAATCAAGTTTTCGCAGATAAAATGCGTCCTTTTTTTAACCGACTGGCTCAAGAAATGCCATGGTTATTGAATCACCGTTTAAGCGTTCAGTCGAGCAATACCTTTCCGCACAGCAGCGGGATTGCTTCGTCGGCATCTGCTTATAGTGCATTGGCTTTGTGCTTGTGTCAATTACACCAAGAGATTACTCAAAGCAAATGGCCTGATTTTTTTGAAAAGGCGTCTTATTTTGCCCGCATCGGTTCAGGCTCTGCTTGTAGAAGCGTATATGCAGGTTACAATGTTTGGGGAAATAGTGAGGCGTTTGCAAACAGTTCAAATGAATATGCAGTGAACATTGATCATCTGATTCATCCTGTGTTTAAGACATTTCAAGATACCATTTTGATTGTCGAACGCGGAAAGAAATCCGTTTCGAGCACAGCTGGTCATGCGTTGTTAAAATCACATCCATTTGCGCAAGACAGATACAGCATTGCAGCAAAGCAAACCATCAACTTATTAGGGATTTTACAGTCAGGCGACCTCAACGCATTTATTGCTTTGGTGGAATCGGAGGCCTTAATGTTGCATGCCTTGATGATGAGTTCACCAACGCCATTTATCCTCATGAAGCCTAATACCCTAGCCATTATTGAAAAAATCATTGAGCATAGAAACAAAACAGGACTTCATGTGTTATTTACTTTAGATGCCGGTGCCAATGTGCATGTATTGTATCCTGAATCAGAAAAGCAAGCTATATTGCCATGGATACAGACTGAATTGGTAGGTTATTGTCAGAATGAATTGTATTTTTGTAATCAAGTAGGCACAGGACCTCAACCCCAATGAAGCTAAAAGAAGGCTTATATTACGCTAAAATCTTACTCTTCGGAGAATATGGCATCATTGAAGATTCCAAAGGTTTGTCTATTCCATTTAGTGCTTTTAACGGTGCTTTAAAGTTCAGTCAAGTTGAAGATGCCTACATCCAAGCATCCAATCAATCGATTCAGGATTTTTGTGATTACCTAAAACAAAAACAAACCGACGCAGAACTTTTATGTCAATTTGATTTAAAGCGTTTACAATCAGATATCCAAAAAGGATTGTATTTTGATAGTACCATCCCACAAGGATTTGGTGTAGGTAGCAGCGGTGCATTAGTCGCTTCCATCTACGATGCCTACAGCATCAATAAAGTTACGATTCAGGCCAAGCAGTCTGGGAATGAAATCCTTCAACTAAAACAGATTTTTAGCCAAATGGAATCTTATTTTCATGGGAGAAGTTCTGGTTTAGATCCTTTGATTTGTTATTTGAATTTACCCGTATTGATCCATTCTAAAACGGAGTTGAACACTGTAGGATTACCTAGCCCTAATGCTCAAGGCAAGGGCGCCATTTTCTTAATGGACAGCGGTAGCCCAGGGCAAACTCAAAACATGGTGGCCATCTTTTTAGAAAAGTGCAAACAAGAAGGTTTTAGACAACTCATCAAACAACAGTTCAAAAAATACAACGACGAATGCATTGATGCTTTTTTAAAGAAAGAATTCAAGCCTTTGTTTAAATCGGTCAAGCAATTGTCTCAATTTGCTTATGATAATTTCAGCCCCATGATTCCAGATAACTACAAACAGTTATGGAAAGAAGGGATTGAAAGCAATTCTTATTATTTAAAACTCTGCGGAAGTGGTGGAGGTGGTTACATTCTTGGGTTCACTGAAGATTATGAAAAAGCTTCAGAAATGCTCAAGCAGCAAAAACTTCAAGTCATTTACCAATTTTAATGCCTTATGAATGCATCAGATCAAAAGCAGTCGACTTTAATTAAGTGGATTGCCTTGTTGTCTTTGGTCAGATGGTACAACATTGCCTTAACCCTGTTAGCGCAGTATTTAGGGGCCTATGTATTAACTAAAAATACGTCTCTTGTCTGTTGGTATGATTTTAAATTACATGCCATTGTATTGGCTTCTATTTTTAGCATAGCAGCTGGTTTCATCATCAATAATTTTTATGATTTTGAAAAAGACATGATCAATAAGCCCGAGCCCACTTTGTTTAACCGTGCTGTAAGTAAAAGGACCAGTTTGAATCTGTACATTGCCTCAAACCTTTTGGCGCTGATCATTGCCTATTTAGCCTCTTTAAAAATTGGCTTATTTTTTACAGGATTTATAGCCTTATTGTGGGTGTATTCTCACAAATTACAACGGTTGTCATTCATTAAAGAACTTGCAGCTGCCCTATTAAGAGTGACATGTTTTTTTGCTGTGC
>JBEIKN010000019.1:0-13416 GCA_040379725.1 Flavobacteriales bacterium | reverse complement strand
TAAATACACTCTGAGGTGAAGAACACCTCAGAGACATTTAAATCACCAGTTGCTATAATGGATCACTAGATACCCCTATACCCTATTGAAAAGCTATCTCACTCCTCAATGGTGAATACGATGGGTAAACGCATTTTGACTTTCACTGCTTTGCCGTTGTTTCTGCCTGCAATCCAACGGCCATCTGTTAATTTGACTACCCGCATGGCTTCGTCCATTAATTGTGGATCTTTCTTTTCTGCATTAGGGCAGGCCACTTGAGCAATATTACCTGAAGTATCAACTAGAAAATCAACGTATATAACCCCTTGAATCCCTTTATCTAAAGCCTTAGGTGGATATTTGATTTTCTCTGATATGAATTGGCTCAATGCGGTCATTCCACCCTTAAAACTGGGCATGGTTTCTACAAACGAATAAACGGGCGCTTTAGATTTGACACTATCCGCCTCAGAATTTGTTGCGAGTGGCTTAGTTGCTGAAGTCTTTGCCGTTGAATCAAGTGTATGGGCAAAACTATTTTGACCGCAAAACAACAAGGCAATGACGATACTCAAGAAGGTTACATTTAAACGATTCATATGCTTGCTCAAAGATAACCAAGACACCTATCATATGCAAAACTTGTATTTATAAGTTTTTTGTGCAATCTTTGAAGTGAGCAAAACCCTTGAACAACAACAAAACACATATCTATTTCGCCTCTGATTTTCATTTAGGTGTTCCAAACTTTGAAGCATCCTTACAAAGAGAAAAAAAAATATGTGCATGGTTGGACAGCATTGCTTCAAATGCCAAAGCCTTGTATTTAGTAGGCGATATTTTTGACTTTTGGTATGAATACAAACACGTTGTACCAAAGGGCTACACAAGACTTTTAGGTAAATTAGCCACCTTAAGTGATCAAGGATTAGAGATTTATTTCTTTAAGGGCAACCATGACATGTGGACCTTTGGATATCTTGAACAAGAGATTGGCTTAAAAGTGATTAGCAATGAGTTCACCTTTACTGAAGGCAATAAAACATTTTACGTGCATCATGGCGATGGCATTGGCCCAGGAGACAGAGGTTATAAGCTGATCAAGAAAATTTTTAGGCATCCCATCAGCATCAAATTGTTTGGGTTTTTACATCCTATTCTTGGCGTCGGATTGGCTCAATTATTATCTCGAAAAAGCAGAATCAGTCAAGGACAAAACGACAAAGTTTACAAAGGCGATGAGAACGAATTCATTGTTCAGCATTGTAAATCAATATTGCAAACGACTTCCATCGACTACTTTGTTTGTGGGCACAGACACTTCCCGATTTGCCTACCTCTAAATGAGCAATCTACATACATCAATCTTGGCGACTGGGTGAATGATTTTACCTATGCTGAATTTGATGGCCAAAACCTTGTCTTAAAACAATTTAAATGACAGTAAAACAATGGCTCTTAACTCTGCTGTTGTGCACCTTTGGGCAAATTAAAGGCATGTCCTCAACTGACACCATTCCATT
Organism: Flavobacteriales bacterium; assembly: GCA_040379725.1. Lineage (GTDB taxonomy): Bacteria > Bacteroidota > Bacteroidia > NS11-12g > UBA955 > JABMMZ01. Next base: position 11,911 of record JBEIKN010000019.1, on the reverse strand, counting down.
GGTGGCGAATTGTAGAATGAGCGTTGACAACCTTGGCAATTGTTTTATCATTACGCCTCAAAATGATGTCATTAAATACAATGTCAATGGTCAAAAAACGGCTAGTAACAATGTCAAATTGCTCGGAAATATTGCCTCTATAGATGTTAGCAATCCATTTGAAATCTTCGTGTTCTACAGAGATCAAAACCAATTATTGATCTTAGACAACATGCTCAATATTCAAATGCAAATTGATTTAGATCCTTTGGGCATTATGCAAATTGCCTGTTTGGCAAGAAGTGCAGACAATCAAATTTGGCTCTATGATCAAAGTGATTTTAAATTGAAAAAGTTCAGCAAATCGCTTGAACCCATGATTGAAAGTGCCGCCTTTAATACCATTCAATCTGATTTGCAATTACAAGTCAAACAAATACTAGATGTCAACACAAACATTCTATTGGCCAATCAAAACCAAATACTGAGTTTTGATGTATATGCCAATTATAATAAATTGGTTTTAATTGACACAGTTGGTCAGTTTTATTGGCAAAACCCTTGTATTGCATACCAAAAACATAACCAATGGCATTTATACAACACTCAAAACTGGCAAATGCAGAGCATCGATTTGCAATTACCCAATAATGCGCTCTCGGCCTATAAGACCGAAGAAAATGTATACATTTTAACCAATGATTGTTTAATTTTGCGACGCTTGAATAAGGGTACAAACCCATCAAGCAAATGAAACAATGATTGAAAAATTTGACGCCATTGAGGCCAGATTCAAAGAAGTTGAGTTGCTTTTGAGTAACTCTGACACCATGCAAGACATGAAACGTTTTGCCCAACTCAACAAAGAATACAGTGAATTAAAAGAAGTTGTTGAAACCTTTATAGAATATCGCAATGTATTGAATCATCATCAACAAGCAAAAGACATTATCTCAAATGAGAAAGACCAAGAACTTAAAGAAATGGCGCGTCTTGAAGCAGATGAAATGGCAGAGAAAATTGTAATCCTTGAAGAGAAAATAAAACTCTTACTGATTCCAAAAGATCCTGAAGACGCAAAGAATGCCATTCTAGAGATTAGAGCAGGCACAGGCGGAGACGAGGCCAGTTTGTTTGCGGGGGACTTAATGAAAATGTACATGCGTTATTGCGAAAACAGAGGTTGGAAGGTTGAAGTACTTGACGAAAATGAAGGCACAGCTGGAGGGTATAAAGAAGTGATTTTAGAAGTTACTGGCAATAATGTCTATGGTGATTTGAAATATGAAAGTGGCGTACACCGTGTACAAAGGGTGCCTAAAACTGAAAGCCAAGGTAGAGTGCATACATCAGCAGCTACTGTGGCTGTATTGCCTGAGGCCGAAGATGTTGACGTTCAATTAAACCCTGCTGACATTGAAATGCAAACCAGCCGAAGTGGTGGTGCAGGTGGTCAGAATGTCAATAAGGTTGAAACCAAGGTGCAATTGACCCATAAACCTTCAGGAATTGTAGTGGTTTGTCAGGTTGAAAGATCTCAATTAGGCAACAGAGAGCGTGCAATGCAAATGCTTAGAACCAAACTCTATGAAAAAGCCCTAGAAGAACACAATTCAAAAATAGCCAGCACCAGAAAAACATTGGTGGCTAGTGGTGATAGAAGTGCTAAAATTCGCACCTATAATTTCCCTCAAAGTCGTGTAACTGATCATAGAATCAATTTAACATTGTATGCATTGGACACGTTTTTAACGGGTGAGATTCAGGGTATGTTGGATGCGCTTAAAGTGGCAGAAAATGCAGAGCGCATGCAAGAAGGCAGCCACTAAAATTATACACCGGCAGCATGCTGCTCAGTACCATTCCCATCTTTTCGAATGGGTTTTTCAACAGCTTTACGTCTGCTTTTGGTTTTATCTGAATATTGCTTTTGGCCGCTCATGTGATTATAGTGTCAACAAAAAAAGAAGTTCAATTATTGTGCCTTTTTTCTATTAGACGTTAAAAAAGTCAAAACGTTTCACCAAGGGTGAAAAAAAATATTAACATTAGAATTTTCCCGACAAAAATGTCTCTGCCATTAATTTGCCTTCTCTAACGGCATAATTGGTGCCTCGGTCTTCCGGATAGATCTGTGCCATTGAATTGATATAAACGCCGTCAATCGGGGTTTTAAAGGCCGGAATGATCTGGCTGTAATGCTTAGTCACCAATGGTTGAGAGTAGGGTTCTTTCCAAACATGGTATTGAATTACCCAATCGGTATTAAATGCTGGAAACATTTTTTGAATAAATGGCACAGCATAATTGTAAAATGCTTCAGGACTCATGTTATATAAAGTCTCGTCTGTAGGCAAATATTTTGAAAGATAGACAATATGTCTGCCCTTGTAAGTGTCAGTGGGTTCAAAGTTGGTATGCTCTATTATCCCCACAAACGGAAAACCTGGATCATTGACATTCAACCAATAAATCTCACTTAAACTCTTATTCAATTCGAGGGTTAAGCAAACATTCCCAATGTATTGTATGGATTCTAGCTGTTGAGTATAGCTTGATGCACATGCCCCGCTTAATAGTTTAGAGGCAATCGGCAAAGGTGTTGTAATGACCGTGTAATCTGAGTGCACAATTTGACCATTGCTCAAGGTCATGGATTTATCGTTGTTAACAGAGGCAATTGCTTCGTTTAAATGCAGTGAACCGCCATTGGCTTGTATCGCCTTCACCATAGATTCAGCTAAAGAGGCAAAACCACCTTTGTAATAGGCTAAAAATTCTTTACCCTTCTCGCCTCTACTGCCACCGCGTAATTTAAGTTTATTCCAAAACCAAACGGCTGATACTTGTTCTGCATAACGTCCAAACTTTCCTTTTAACAAAGGCTCCCAAACCACCTGATAGCCTTGCTTGCCACAGATTTTAATCAACCAATCTTTAGCCGTAATGGATTCGAGTGTTTTCCAATTTCTAACCATTCTAACCGCTAATACCACAAAACCCAAACGAATACGATTGATGATGTTTAATGGTTTAAACTTTAGTAAATCGAGGGGAGAGCTCAATCTAAAAAACTGATTGGCATAATACATCCCAGTCCGAGTAGGTCTGATAATTATATGGTCTTCACATTTTAGATCTTTGATGAGATCCATGATGTGCTGATCATTGGTAAACCAATGGTGATAAAATTTTTCAAGATGCGTCCCCTCTACCTGATAAGAACCAGCCAAACCACCAACCTCTGCATCTTTCTCATAAATATTGACTTGCCAGCCAGCCTTTGATAAATAATACCCCAAACTTAAGCCGGTAAAGCCTGCTCCTACTATTGATATACTTGGTTTACTCATACCGTTTAAAAACCAAATTTATCTCTGATAATGTATAAAGGTCGACGTTTGATTTCGCCATAAATACGGCCAACATACTCGCCTATTATGCCCAATACGATTAAAATAAGTCCGCCAATCATAAGGACAGAAATCATGAGTAAGGTCCATCCAGGCACAAAATTCTCGGTAAATAAACGCATGTACAAGGCATAAAAGATGCCAATGAATGCGGCAATTGAGGCTATGAATCCAACAAAAGAAGCTATTTTAAGTGGTGTATTAGAGAAGGATAGAATGGCATCACTTGCCAATCTTAACATTTTCTTGAGCGGATATTTGGTGGTGCCTGCAAATCGGCTTTCGCGATCATATTCCACCGAGGTTTGATTGAACCCTATCCATGCCACCATACCTCGAACAAATCTGTATGTTTCGCGCATGCTTAAGAATTGATCTAGAGCATTTCTATCCATCAATCTAAAATCGCCAGTATCCAAAGGAATATCTACATCGCTCAACTTGTTAATGAATCTGTAAAAGTATTTAGCAGTGATCAATTTAAAAGCACTCTCACCAGCTCTTTCACGTCTTTTACCGTAAATCACATCAAAGCCTTGCTCCCATTTCTCGATCATTTCAAGAATCACATGCGGCGGATCTTGCAAGTCCGCATCAATCACCACAGCGGCATCCCCTTTACACAAATCCAGTCCGGCAGTAATGGCGATTTGATGTCCAAAATTGCGGGCAAAATTAATCCCTTTAACATGTTTATCTGAGGCAACAGCTGCTTGTATTTGTTGTAAAGTATTGTCTTTGCTCCCGTCGTTTACAAATATCAACTCATAAGTGTATTTCTGAACATCCAATTGACTGAGCGTATCGGTTAAACGCTTGTATGATTCAGCAAAAACTTCTTGCTCATTAAAACAGGGAACAACGATTGAAATCAGTTTCATAAATTTACAATGGGATATTACCGTGCTTTTTACGCGGCAAAGTTTTGACTTTATTTTCGAGCATGCTGAATGCAGCAATTAATTTTGAACGGGTTTCTTCAGGGAAAATAACTTCATCAATAAATCCGCGCTCTGCTGCTCTATATGGATTGGCAAATATTTCAGCGTATTCTGCCTCTTTTTCTTTCCAAGCTTGATTAGGATCTGTTGCAGTGCTGATGTCTTTTTTGAAAATGATCTCAGCTGCACCTTTGGCTCCCATAACTGCAATCTCAGCACTTGGCCAAGCATAATTCATATCAGCGCCAATGTGTTTGCTATTCATGACATCATAAGCACCACCATAGGCTTTTCTGGTAATGACAGTGATACGTGGCACTGTTGCTTCGCTAAAAGCATACAACAATTTAGCCCCATTGGTAATGATCGCATTCCACTCTTGGTCAGTACCCGGCAAAAAACCTGGCACATCTTCTAAGACTAGTAAAGGAATGTTAAACGCATCGCAGAAACGAACAAATCGAGCACCTTTGGTTGATGAGTCAACATCTAAAACTCCGGCCAATGATGCAGGATTATTGGCTACTATACCAATGCTCTTCCCTGCCAATCGGGCAAAACCTACCAATATATTATCAGCGAAATTTTTATGGACTTCAAAGAATGAATGCTCATCTACAATACCGTCAATGACCTCGCGCATATCGTAAGGTTGATTAGGATTTTCCGGCACAATTTGACTGAGTTGAGATCTGCTTTCGTTGCCCAACTGATAAGGTAAAGCAGGGGCTTTTTCTTCGCAATTCTGAGGCATGTAAGACAAGAGCTGCTTCAAGCCTGTTAAACAAGCCACTTCATTGGCAAAAGCAAAATGTGCTACGCCTGATTTTGAAGAATGTACAGAAGCCCCGCCCAATTGTTCAGAACTCACTTCTTCGTTGGTGACTGTTTTAACCACGTTAGGACCGGTTACAAACATGTAACTACTATTTTCTACCATACCAATAAAGTCTGTAATGGCAGGCGAATACACGGCACCTCCGGCACAAGGACCCATGATTGCAGAAATCTGAGGGATTACACCGCTAGCAATCGTGTTTCTATAAAAAATATCGGCATAACCGCCTAAAGACACAACACCTTCTTGAATTCTTGCGCCACCACTATCGTTTAAACCAATCACTGGTGCACCATTTTGCAATGCAAGATCCATGATTTTGCAAATTTTCTCTGCATGCGTTTCGCTTAATGATCCACCAAAAACGGTAAAATCTTGCGAAAACACATACACCAATCGGCCGTGAATGGTGCCATAACCGGTCACCACACCATCCCCCAAAAATTTCTGATTTTGCATACCAAAATCATTACTTCTATGCGTTACAAAAGCACCGATTTCATTGAAACTATTTTCATCTAATAAAAAATGAATTCTTTCTCTTGCGGTTAATTTACCTTTGGCATGTTGAGACTTGATTCTTTCTTCGCCTCCACCTAACAAAGACGCTTGTCGTTTTTGCTCTAATAAAGCTCTTTTATTCATATCTTTTTGTGTCTGGGCACCCATACTTTTACCTCTGCAAATTACGAATGTTTTTTAGATTATTGGCAATGCATAGCAATTCTTTAATTGCTCGGTTTTAACCTTGAATTGGATTTGTCCGACACCGATTTTAGTAGGTAGTGAAAAACCTATGTATTGTTCGGAATTTTTCTTATCCATTAATAAGAAGGGCAATAATAGCATAAAGTCAGGCTCAACTTGTGGCCTTTCGAACTGATACAACTCAAATCCGCGCATGATATGACTGGCTTCTTCTAACGGCAAAACACCTAAATGAACCGCCAAAGCAATTTCTTTCTTCATACCCCATAAGACCGCTTGACCGTGCGAAATAGGTCGGCCGGATTGCCATAAAAACGCCTCATAAGCATGACCATACGTATGGCCAAAATTCAATAACTGACGAACAGATTGGTCATGAGGATCTTGTTCAACTAATTGCAACTTACTCTGTATGCTCTGCTGAATAAGGCTTTGTAATGCTCCAGTTTGGGCACTCGGCCACGGATGGTCGATCAACTGTTTATATAAACCTGCATTAGCAACAATGGCTATTTTAAAAACCTCGGCAAAAGTCGATAGGGTTTCAATGGCTGGCATGGTGTTTAAAAATCGCACGTCAACAAATACAGCCTTAGGTTGATAAATACTGCCTATAATGTTTTTGGCAAAAGCATGGTCAAGGCCAGTTTTACCTCCTATAGCTGCATCAACCATACCCAACAATGTTGTTGGTACATTGATGAAAGGGATTCCACGCTTAAATACAGACGCTACAAAACCACCCAAATCACTTACCACTCCACCACCTAAATTGATCAATACTGTTTGTTTTCCGCATTGCAACTGCATAAGTTGCTCTATGATTTGCTCAGCCACTTTAAGGGTTTTGTGCTGTTCGCCTGCGGGCATAGTCAAAACAGGAAAGCCCAAGTTAAGATGAGGTAAACAAAATTGTTCTGTATTGGTATCGCACAATACAATGGCTTGCTGATATCCTTGCGTTTGAACATACGACTGAAGTGCCGTTTTGACATCATCAGTGACTATCAGCTCATGTAAACTCATGGGGTTTTGATCTGGTCGTAAAATGTTTTGTTGGCAGGATCCATTTTAGATAGTAATTCCATGGCTTTAGTTTGGTCTGCCGCGGGTGCACCTTTGAAAATTTCAATCAATTCTCTGTATTTGGCATTAAAAAAGACTTTCACCAACATTGAGTTGGGGAATAATCTGGTGACTTCCTGAAAATTCTCAAGTGACTTGTACAATTCATCACGCCCTTTGGTTACATCTTTGTACATTTGGTCCAAACCATTCAAATGGTATTGATAAAAACTTTTGCGAATGGGCATGTAACGGTCATTGGTTAAGTTATCAATCAAATAAAATCTGTTCTTTAAACTTTGACCATCATTAGCGCGCCATCCATCAATGCTTTGACTGGCATTTAGAATTTCACGGGCTTTCACATAATAGGGCGTACCACCTTCTGAGGCATAAGAATCATAATTGAGACCAACAATCACATTCATGTAAAAAGCCAACATTCCAGTAAGGTTGTATACGTTAGCACTTTGCTGGAATTCCATGGCTTGAAATTCTTGATACGTAAAATTAAAATCAAGGTCTAATTGATTGAAAATAACCGTCGAATAGGTACTGCCAAATACTGGTCTAGTGGCTTGAATTTGAATGGTACCTCTAAAGTCATTCGAATTCAATTCGTATTGAGTGATGTCAATTAAAATATTAACTTTAAAATGCTCAACTGTGGTTAATTTATCGCTACTCCATAAACGTTGGTTGATGAATTGAGCAATTGAACTTTCTAATGATTTGAAAATTTGGGTGTTTGAAATTTGAATCTTTGGATAAATAACAGACACCTTAGCCTCTATGTCTTGAGCATAGTTTGTTTTAGCTGTTAACAACAGTAGCAAACAAAGGATTAAGGAAGCAAATGATCTTCTATGCATTGTATGATGTCTTTAGCCACTGAGAACTTGTCTTTCAATGGAAAATCAAAAATAACACCTTTTGGCAGAATTATCGAAATTTTATTGCTGTCTGTTCCAAAACCCGCTCCTTGTTCATTTAATGAATTAAGCACAATGGCATTGGCTTGTTTTCGGATGAGTTTTTGAGTGGCATTTTCAAGTTCATTGTTGGTTTCCAAAGCAAATCCAAGCACAATTTGATCTTTGGTTTTTGTGGCACCTAATTGCGCTAATATATCAGGATTTTTAACCAGTTCAATGGTCAATGACTGTTGGTCTTTCTTTATTTTATTTGCCTGCATTTGAGCCGGACGATAATCCGCAACTGCGGCAGCCATTATAGCCAATGAACATTTTGGGAATAAAGCCACACATTGATCATACATTTCTTGGGCTGATTCCACTTTGTAAATCCTTATATTTTCATGCTCAAGACTGATATTAACGGGGCCTGAAACCAAATGCACTTTAGCCCCTAAATCCCCTAAGGTTTTGGCCAAAGCATAGCCCATTTTACCACTTGAGTAATTGCCAATAAATCTGACTGGGTCAATTTTTTCATAGGTTGGCCCAGCAGTAATTAATACGTTGTGTAAATACAGTTTAGACCTTGTCAAAATATTGAACAATGTGTTGAACAATGTGCTCTGGCTCCGCCATTCTACCTTTGCCTTCGAGTCCTGAAGCAAGTTCGCCGGTTTCGGCATCTATGCAATAATTGCCATAGTTGATCAAACGATTGATGTTGTTTTGAACTGCCGGATGTTGATACATATCCAAATCCATAGCCGGCGCAAACATCACCTGACATCTGGCAGATAAATAGGTTGCTAACAAAAGGTTGTCACAGAGGCCATTGGCCATCTTTGAAAGGGTATTTGCACTTGCAGGAGCAATCACCATCAAATCTGCCCACAATCCTAGCTCTACGTGATTATGCCATTCTCCAGAATTGTTTTTATAAAATTCTGAAAGCACTGGATGCTTGCTTAAAGTTGATAGCGTAACTGCAGGTATAAAGGCCTTTGCTGCGTCAGTCATAACTACTTTTACCTCTGCGCCTTGCTTTATAAGCAAACGCACTAAAAACGCAGTTTTGTAGGCGGCTATACTGCCTGTTACACCAATTAGAATGCGCTTATCCTTGAGCGTCTTCATCTGGTAGACGATAATAAATTTTATCGTTCAAATATTCTTGAGTAGCCAACAATGAAGGTTTTGGCATTTTCTCATAAGAAGCAGAAATTTCAATTTGCTCTCTGTTCTCGTGGATCTCTTCAAGGTTGTCGTGCTCTGATGCAAATTCAGACAATTTGCTGCTCAACTCTTCTTTAATGGTTTGAGAGATTTGATTCGCTCTTTTAGCAATAACGACTGCAGACATATAAATATTGCCTGTTCCTTTTTCTAAGTCTTTTAGGTTACGAGCTTCAGCGCTTGGTGACACTTTTTGATCTTTCATGTTATTGAATGTTATGGATTGTTTTGTGTTTGTTTAATTCCTCTATGGCTTTGGTATTGATTTCCAAAGCTTCCTTGAAATATTGATTGTTGGATTTGTTGTTGTTGCTAAATACTTTGTATTCGTCAAAAACAGCATTGTACCGTTCTATTTTTCGCTCATCAATACTGTGGTGAGCATATAAATAGGATGCCTTGACAATTAAAAACTCAATTTGATCTTTGTTGTCCATGTCTGGAAAATCTTTAATGGCTGTTTTAAATGCCGTAATGGCAGCTAAATAGTCATCAATTTTATAAAACAACATAGCCGTCTCAAACGCCTTTTGTTTGAGTTTGCCCCTTAATTCATCCATTTCAATATTGCATTGATCCTTAAAAGTAATGGTATCTTGAACGGTTTGTTTTTGACCATTCACTACCATAGTTCTTGATTGGATTTCGTAGATGGAATTTGAATTGGCATATTGGTTCAAAAACAATTGAATTTCTCCAATGGCTTTTGTGGTTGAACTTTGATCTAAAAAATAGTCTAAGGCATCTTTGTACAAACAATTGGTGTATCTGAAATAACACTCTTCATTGTGTTTGCTGTTGTAGTAATTTTCTGTGAAGTTTTTAAAATGGTAGGCAGCCAATTCGAATTGACCTAATCCATAATAACTGTAACAGTAGTAATAATAAATTTCTTCGCTTTGCTCTTTGCCGCGATAAACCGCTAACAAATCTTCGAGTAATGGCAGTGCCCTTACATAGTCTTTCTTGGCATACAACTGTTTGGCCATGGCATATTTTTCGTCTACACTGCCTTTTTTAACCACTTGTCCGTATTCTGAACAAGCACTTAAAGACAAGATTAAAACGGTATAGAACAAAAATGACTTCACAGTTGATGGAATCCGCAAAGTTACTACATAAACCCATGATTTTCAAATAAATTATAAGAGGCCTTCATCGGCAAAACTGCAATACCCATTTTGGGCTACTATAATATGATCTAAAATGCTAATATCGAGCAACTTACCTCCGGCTTGGAGGGTTTTAGTGAGTTGTAAATCTTGTTCGCTCGCCTGCTTATTACCAGAGGGATGATTGTGAAACAACAGCATTCCGGTGCATTTATCATCTATGGCTTTTTTGAACAATTTTCTTTGATCAACAACGGTTGCCGTAATGCCACCCTCACTGATTTTATGTTGAGCAATGACATTATTTTTCTGATTTAAGGTGACTATCCAAAACTCTTCGTGATTTAGATCTTCTAATAAATGGCGCATGCAGTGGTAAGCATCGTCACTACAAGTGATTCTGAGTTTGGGCTGATCATCAAAATGGTTTTTTCGACTGGCGAGTTCCAATGCGGCAATAATGCTCACAGCTTTGGCTTTTCCCATGCCTTTGATTTTACAAAAATCATCAACCTCCCAACGGTAGATATTTGGCAAATGATTCTGTGCTTTTTTCATGATGGACATAGCAATATCGACAGCGCTATTGTTTTGATGCCCATGGCCAATGAGTATGGCTAAAAGTTCAATTGAACTTAGACTTTTTCTACCTTGTTGCATGAGTTTTTCCCTTGGTTTATCTGTGCCTAACCAAGCATGAATGGGTAATGTTTTTTCCATTCAACAAAACTAAAAGCACTAACAATAACAAGCCATGAGCGATAGATAGGTGGTCTATTTTTTATCCGCCTTGATTTGAAAATCAATATTGCGTTTAAGTCCTTGCCACTTGGTTCTACTAATGGGACTTTTTTCAAAAACCTGATCAAATACGTGCTCAGTAATGTCTATCCAATCTCGATCAGTTGCCTTTTCAATAAAGGCATTGGGTGTGAATCGAGGCTCTTGGTTGGGCGTCGAAAAACGGTTCCAAGGACAAACCTCTTGGCACACATCACAACCAAAAATCCACTGATCTGTTTTGCCTGAAAATTCAGTCGGTATCTGATCTTTCAATTCTATGGTTAAGTATGAAATGCAATGGCTGGCATTCAATGTTTTATCAGGCAGTATGGCCTGAGTAGGGCATGCATCAATGCACTTGGTACAGGTGCCACAATGGTCTTTGGTGGGTAAATCAGGTTCACAAGGCAAATCAATGATCAATTCTGCCAAAAATCCATAGGAGCCCATCTGTTTATTGATTAATAGGCCATGTTTACCAATCCATCCGAGGCCACTGCGTTCGGCCCAAGCCCGCTCCATGACAGGTGCAGAATCTACAAATACCCTCCCACTAACTTGACCTACTATGGCCTGAAGTTGATGGACCAATTCATAGCATTTGTCCTTGACCACCTGATGATAATCTTCGCCCAAAGCATACTTTGACACTTTGAACTGTTTAAAATTGGGTTCAAATGAACTGGCATAAGTGTACATTAAGCTGACCACTGTTTGAGCACCCGGCACTAATTTTCTGGGGTCAATGCGTTTATCAAAATGCTGTTCCATGTAATGCATTTTACCATGATAACCATTGTTAAGCCACTGTTCTAAACGATTGGCTTCAGTGCTTAAAACATCTGCTTTGGCAATACCACAATTCATAAAACCCAAGGCTTTCGCTAGGTCTTTTATGATTTTGGAATGCATTTGCTCTGTC
>JBEIKN010000018.1:0-14417 GCA_040379725.1 Flavobacteriales bacterium | reverse complement strand
GCCTTTAGTGACTTCAGGCGTTGTGATCAACCGTGTTGAGGTATGGGTGACCAACCGCTCAGGTAATTTTGAAAACACCAGAGACTTGTTGACCATGATGGATTTAGGTGAAGCAAAAGCCTACAACCAATCATTGAATACAGGGGGCAATCAAAGCGTATCAGATAACGCTGCCAATACCTTATATGCGGACTTAACCACTGGCCCAGATAAAGATTTGATCAGGCAGTCAAAAACTTCTATTGATCAATTGAACCTCGGTCATTCTAATTTAAAGCAAGGGCTTGATTATGAATTATTGACCTACGCTAGACAATTGGCAGAAACAGACTTCACGGTAAACCAACGTTTGGGGTATATCTCATTAAACACTTCGCTTAACAACGACGAAGTATTGGCTGTTGCATTCGAGTACACCTACAATGGCGTTCCATACAAAGTAGGAGAGTTTGCATCAGAAGTAGCCAGTACCCGCGATGACAGCAAAATCTTGATGGTGAAAATGCTTAAGAACAACATCATTAGAACCCGTTTGCCTATGTGGGAACTCATGATGAAGAACATTTATTCTTTGGGTTCATTCAACATCAACGCCAGTGATTTAAACTTTAACATCATTTACAATGACGATCCATCAGGTGCAGATTTAAACTACATGCCGGTTAATAATTATCCTGCATTGAGTGGAGGTATTCCATTGATTCGCGTGATGAATATGGACAGAGTAAACCGTCAGCTTGAAGCAAAGCCAGATGGCGTGTTTGATGCCATTGATGACGTTACATTTCAATCTAAAAACGGGCGTATTATTTTCCCAGTAAGAGAACCTTTCGGTAACCATTTGCGCAAGCAATTCAATGGCGACTCATTGGTGGCCAACAAATATGTTTATGATGCCTTGTACGATAGTACTAAGTGGCTCGCCGAACAAGATGTTGCCCACAACAAATTCTTTTTAAAGGGCAGTTACAAAGGCTCTAGTAGTAATGAGATTTCTTTGAATGCGATGAACGTGCCCAAAGGCTCTGTAGTGGTAACCGCCAATGGTACTAAGTTAACTGAGAACGTTGACTTTATAGTAGATTACAACGTGGGCAAGGTTACCATTATCAATCAAGGGATTTTGCAGTCTGGTGCGGTGATTAAAGTCTCTGCAGAGAGCACCAGTATGTTCAATATTCAACAAAAGACTTTACTGGGTACGCGATTTGATTACATGGCCAGTAAGAAATTATTATTAGGCGGAACGGTCTTACACATGTATGAGCGTGCCCTAACGCCTAAAACCAATATTGGGGACGAACCATTATTAAACACGATATTGGGCTTTGATGGTAGTTATGCAACGCCATCATTGTTCTTAACCAAATTGGTAGACCGTTTACCCTTCATACAAACCAAAGCGGAAAGCCGTTTGAGTGCACAGTGGGAATATGCCCGCATCATTCCAGGTCAAGCACGTGGGCAAAATAAAACCAGAGGGGTCAGCTATTTGGATGACTTTGAAGGCGCTGAAACGACCTTTGATTTGCGCATGGTGAGCAGTTGGAAATTGGCCAGTTTGCCTCAGTACCAACCGCTTTTGTTCCCTGAATGGAGCCTTACTGCAGCGGATAAAAAATCATGGAATCACTACCGTGCAAAAATGTCTTGGTATAATTTGGATCCAACATTTTACAGAAAAGATAAATTTACCCCAGCACATATTGCCAGCGATGTAGACATGCAAAGTAATCACTATATGCGTGAGGTGACGGTGAATGAGGTGTTCCCTAACAAACAAATTCAACAAGGTTCGCCTAATATTTTACCCACTTTAGATATGGCATTTTTCCCTAGAGAACGCGGCCAATACAACTACAATGCGAGTACTGATTTTAATGCAGATGGATTGTTCGCTGATCCAAAAAAATCATGGGCTGGTATTATGCGCCGTATTGAAAGCAATGACTTTGAAGCTGCCAATATAGACTATATTGAAATTTGGATGATGGATCCGTTTATTTACAATAATTCAGGCTCTAACAAAGGCAAATTATACATTGACTTAGGGAATATTTCAGAAGACATTTTACCAGATCGTCGCAAAGTGTTTGAGAATGGATTCAATCCTCAAGGCAATTTAAATGACGTTGATACTTCAAGCTTTGGACGTGTGCCTCTATTGCCACAGTTGAACAACGCTTTTGACAATGACCCAGCCTCTCGCCCGAATCAAGACTTAGGATTGGACGGCTTAAATGATGACAACGAGCGCAGTTTTTATGTGAAGTATTTGGATTCCTTGAAAACCCTTTTTGGAGCGAGTTCGCCGATTTATCAGAATGCATTGAATGATCCTTCTAATGATGATTATATGCATACCCGTAAGGGGGATTACGATGCGCAATTGGCCAGCATCATTACACGTTACAAAAAATACAATGCCTTGGAAGGTAATTCTACCTTAAACAAGTTGCCTGATGGTACACCTGAAAGCTCAACAACAGTGCCTGATAACGAAGACATCAACGCTGATTTTACCATGAACCAAACGGAGGATTATTTCAATTATGAAATTGCATTAAGCCCTCAAGATTTAGAGATAGGAAAAGGCTTTGTTACAGACATATCTGAAGTGCCAGTAACCCTTAAGAATGGCAAAAAAGAGAATGTCAAGTGGATACAAATCAAAGTGCCTATCAGAGAATACACCAAAGCAGTTGGCAATATTTCAGACTTTAAATCCATACGCTTTATTCGTATGTACATGAAAGGATTCAGCGATTCAACCATACTCAGATTTGGACAGTTACAGTTGGTGAGAGCTGATTGGAGAAGGTACTTAAATGCCTTAACCAAACCGGGTGCGGTGGTGCCTTTAGATCCAACAGATAATACGACGTTTGTGGTGTCGACAGTTAATATTGAGGAAAATGGCAAACGCGAACCTGTTCGCTATACCATGCCGCCGGGGATAGACCGCGTGCGTGATCCAGCATCGCAAAATTTTGTTCAACAAAATGAGCAATCATTGTCTCTAAAGGTTTGTAATTTAAAACCTGCGGATTCGAGAGGGGCCTATAAAACTTTGAATTTTGATATCCGAAATTACAAGAACTTAAAAATGTTTGTGCATGCAGAGGGTAATCAATTGAAAGATGGCGATATCTCTGCCTTTATGCGCATCGGAACAGACTTGGTGGGCAACTACTACGAATACGAAATCCCATTAAAAATTACACCTGACGGCACCTATTCTGATGATGCTATTTGGCGTGCCGAAAATGAATTCAATTTTGCTTTAGCAGATTTGTTCAATTCTAAAAACAAGCGTTCAGAAAGCAATGTGCCGCTGACAAAACCATTCTTTTATTACAACGATAAAGGGCATAAAATTACAGTCCTAGGCTTACCTGATTTAAGCAATGTTCGTACGATTTTATTGGGTGTGCGCAACAATACAGATAATCCAGTTTGTGGCGAAGTCTGGTTCAATGAACTGCGTGTGACAGACATTTCAAACCACGGCGGATGGGCAGCAACATCGCGTGTAGTCGCTCAAATGGCCGACTTTGCAACCTTGTCTGCTTCGGGTAATATTTCAACCATTGGTTTTGGTGGTATTGACAAACGACTGAACGAAAGAAATCTATCAGACAACTACCAGTTTGACTTGTCTTCTAGTTTTGAATTGGGTAAATTTTTCCCTCAAAAAGCTGGTATAACCATTCCATTGTTTATTGGTTATAGTGGTACAGTGGTAAGACCTAAATTCAATCCATTGAACCCAGATATTGAATTGAAATCATCTGTAGAGCGTTTGCCAGATGATCAAAAGAAGATTGTTTTGCGCAATGCAGAGGACTACAATACCCGCTATAGTTTGAACTTCACCAATGTGCGGAAAAATCCATCAGGTAATGGGCCTATTTATCCTTGGAGTATATCAAATTTCAACCTGACCTATTCTTACATTCATTTGCAGAAACGCAGTATTCAGATCGAAGAGCAGTTCAGTAAAACCCATCACGGAAGTATTGGGTATTTATACAATCCAAAATCAAAGCCTTGGGAGCCGTTTAAATTCATAAAAAACAAACATCTTGGCTTGTTGCGTGATTTCAATTTGCGTTATTTACCACAAACTGTGACCATTCGTTTTGATGTGGACCGCTTTTATTCAGAGCAGTTGTCGCGAAATAATGATTTATTCAAACAATTAACGCCACGATTGTACGACAAAAACTTTACCATGCAACGCATGTACAGTATGAATTACCCAATCACCAAGAACTTGAAATGGGATTATACAGCTACTGTGAATGCGCGGATTCAAGAACCATTTGGTCAATTAAATTCTGAGTTAAAACGCGATTCAGTGCGCAAAGAATTCTGGGCTTTAGGTCGCATGAAGGATTTCAATCAAATCAGTAATTTCAACTATACTTTACCACTTGATAAGATAGGCTTTTTGAATTGGATCAATACCACAGTGAAATACGGCGCAAACTTTGGCTGGACTCAAGCGCCGCCAGCCTACAGTAACTTAGGTAATACCATTCAAAACGGGCGTGAGTTAACGGTCAATACTCAGTTCAATATGAACAGTTTGTACAACAAAATTCCTTTCTTAAGAAAGCTCAATCAAGGGCCTAAGAAATCTGCGAGCGCCGTTGCTAAGAATGAAGGGTCTGCTGCTACAGATAAAAACAAAAAGGAAAAACAGGCTTTTGGTACAGGTTTCTTTAAAGCCCTCATGATGCTTAAGAATGCAAGCGTTACCTATACGCTTCGGGATGGGATTATGTTGCCGGGCTTCATTTATAATGTGGATTATTTTGGTCAAAACTTTGCGCATTCAGCGCCTGGGATTCCGTTTATTTTGGGCAGTCAAAATGATCAGGTACGTTATGATTTAGCTAAGATGGGCGCGCTGACTCAAGATACCCGCTTGAACAATTTCTATACAGAGAACCACTCTAAAACCATACAGGGTAATGCGACCATTGAGCCCATCAAAGATTTTAGAATACAAGTCAATTTTAATTTGACTCAATCCAATACCCTACAAACCTTATTCAAATACGATACGGTCAATCAGGCCAATACTTGGCGCGATTTGTCGTTGCGCGAAACGGGCAATTTTACCATGACAGGGATTTTTATTCAAACAGCTAATGACCCTGTGAGCGATAAAAACAATTGGACCAGTAACAATTACAATAATTTTGAAAACTTCAGATTGGTGGTATCTCAAAGACAAGCAGCACAGGATCCTCGTGTACTGAACAAAAATATTGATAAAACCAACAACGGTAAATTCTATTATGGATATGGTGCTAAGGCTCAGAATACTTTGATACCAGCCTTCTATGCTGCTTATACAGGCACCAATCAGAGCAAGGTTGGTTTGACAGCATTTAAGAATTTGCCGCTTCCTAATTGGAACATCAACTACAATGGCTTAAGTAAAATCAAAGCCTTGAGCAAAGTGTTTAGTAACATTACGATTCAGCACCGTTATACTGGTACCTACACCGTTGGGGGATACACCAGCAATTTGTATTACAGTGATACAGCTATAGCGCGTGGAGGTAAAGATTTGGTGAGTCAATACAACATCAACAACGTGACCATCAGAGAGCAATTCTCGCCTTTGATAGGAATTGATGTGACGACCAAAAGTGGTATAACAGGAGGCTTTAAATTGAATCAATCTCGCAACATTTCATTGAATGTGCCTAATGCCATCTTAACAGAAATGCATCAAAAAGATTTGTCGTTCAATTTGAGTTACAGAACAGCTGGTTTAAAATTGCCCATCAAGTTTAATGGTAAAAAGGTCTACCTCGAAAACGATTTGTTGATGGATCTGCGTGTGAGCATTCAAGACAACTTTACCATCATTCACCAAGTGGATTTAAACTCGAATACAGTGGCTAATGGACAAAAAGTTGTCATGATTCAGCCCAATATCAACTACATGATCAACAAGAATGTGAACTTGCGTTTTTACTATGAAAGACGTGCTTCTAAGCCACATGCTTCTAACATTTTCCCGACGTCATTGACCAATTTCGGCGTCAAATTGAGGTACACGATTCAATAGTCCGTTCGGCAGTTTTTTTAATGAATTAGTTTTTGATTCATTAAATCACTATTTTTGATATTTATTCTCTCCATATGCTCTCTAATTATGTCCGCAAAATTTGCGTGAGTTTATTTGTCTATCTTGCTTTGTCTGCTTCAGGCATTGCACAAACCAAAACCTTAGGATTAACCAAAAAAGTCAACGGTAACGACGAAAATGGCTATGTGTTGTTTGCACCCATAGGTGTTGACACAACGTATTTGATCAATAAGTGCGGACAAAAAATACACAGTTGGCATACCCAATATACCCCTGGATTAGCAGTGTATTTGCAACCTAATGGTCATTTGATTAAGTGTGGAACTTATACCGATACAGCTTTTGGTTTTGCAGGTGGAAGAGGTGGTATGATTGAAGAATATGATTGGAATGGCAGTTTGCTTTGGTCTTATAAACTATTCAATGACTCATTGTGCCAACACCATGATATCAGACCTCTGCCAAACGGTAACATATTGGTTTTGGCTTGGCATGCGATTACAAAAAATCAGGCCATTAATTTGGGCCGTTCTACCTTGAATTTTTCGCCCACCCAAGATGAATTATGGGGCGAACGCATCATCGAAATTAAGCCACATGGAGTGGATAGCGCAGAACTGGTTTGGCAATGGGATGTATTTGATCACATCATTCAAGATCACGATTCTACTCTGCCCAATTATGGCTCTGTAAGTTCACATCCTGAACGCATGGACATCAATTATGCCTTGAATTTGCAAACCAGTGATTGGATACATGCCAACAGCTTAGATTATCATACCGATTTAGATCAAATTGTGATCAGCGCTCATAACATATCTGAAATTTGGATCATTGACCACAGTACGACCACGTCAGAAGCTGCAGCGCATTTTGGTGGCACTCACAATAAAGGCGGTGATTTTTTATACCGCTGGGGCAACCCTCAAGCCTATAGAATGGGAACTAATTCAGATCGAAAATTGTTCCGTCAACACAATGCAAGATGGATACCCAATGGTTTTAGAGATTCAGGTTGTATCATGTTGTTTAATAATGGTTGGGGTAGAGACACTGCCTATTCAACAGTTGATATCATACAGACGCCTGTTTTGAGTAACGGAAGTTATCTATTAAACAATGTATATGGCCCTGTATCAGCTAAATGGGTGTATAAAGATTCTGTTAAGACTAAGTTTTATTCGCAGATCATATCTGGTGCGCAAATGTTGCCTAATGGCAATGTCTTGATTTGCAGTGGTGTTCAGGGGCGTTTCTTTGAAGTTACCCCCAACAAACAATTGGTGTGGCAGTATCGCAATCCTGTTACTCAAACAAGCATTCAAAGCGATGGGCAAGTAGCTGGTAATAATTCAGTGTTTAGATGCAGTTATTATCCGAAAAACTATGGGGCGTTTACTGGCAAATCATTGCCATCATTAGGGACTATTGAGCGCAGTTCGTATCCGTATTCATGCAACTATGAAACAGTGCCACCAAAGATTACTTCGGTCTATCCGAAATTAAATGATAGCATGGTGTTGCCGTCAACTGTATTGACCATTAAAACAGATGAGTCTGTCATAAAACGCAACAGCAGTATTACCATTTTTGCCAATGGGCAAGTTTATGAAACGGTTGCCATCAATAGTGATTTGGTGAAGGTCAAAAACGATTCAATTTTCATCAATCATATCAAGCCATTGCCTGTAAATGCTAGGATAGGCATTATGGTACCTAAACAGTGTTTTTCTGATTCCTCTAACAATCTTCTTTTTGCGGCAAAAGATACTGCAGCATGGCATTTTAGAACTGTGAGGGCTCAGCCTATATTGCAAAGTATTTGGCCGCCGCATCAATCTTTAGGGATAAAACCGAATACCCTTATTCGTTTAACCTATAACGAACGTTTATACAAACGCTCTTCGGGCTCTATTCAGATTTTTGAAAATGGCACAATTAAAGAAAGCATTGCTGTTAATTCCAATCAAGTTCAAATCAAAGGGAGAGTCGTTGAGATTACTCCAAGTGTAGCTTTTGCTATGAATGCATTTGTGAGTTATTCAATGGATTCTTGTTTCAAAGATACCTTTGGTATTGCATCTGCTAGTGCTACTTATGGCAATTGGTATTTTAGAACAGCGGCTCTACCTGCTGTTGCTGTATTATCGCCAGTATTGTCAGCCCAAAATGTTGCCGTCAACCAAGCCCTTAGAATCGATTTTAATAAGGCCTTAACGTTAGATTCGAATAAGCAATTGAAGGTGTATGAAAATGGACAACTTAAACAAGTGATTCAATTGTTTGATACGGCTTTGTTATTGCAGGGCAATACATTGCAATGGCGTTATCATGCCCCTTTCTTAAATGGCGCACGTGTGTCTGTGGCGATTCAGGCCAATGCTTTTGTTGATTCACTAGGCTATCGTTTTGCTGGGCTTGATTCAGCTCAATGGCATTTTGATATCAAGCATAGCAACAGCATTCAGCTAAACCATGCAGATCAATTGACCTATTATCCTAATCCGGTGACCGATGACTTAATGATTTCTGGTTTAATGATTCAAGACATTATAGCGATTGATGCCATTGGTAGACGATTTGATGTGTCTTTAGAGCCCGTTGAACAAGCTTATAAAGTCAATATGCAAAGTCTTGAGGCTGGCTTGTATGTGTTATGTATTAATGGTCAGCGGACGATCAAGGTCATCAAGCATTAATGGTGCAATACCATGCTGTCTGTATAAGATAATTCAAACACTTTTAGGGCTTGATGATCAATCAAAAGACGCATGCCTTTTACCTTGCGGTCAATAAGACTGTCGAGCCCTCTGTCATTACTGATCAAGTATTTTGGATGCGCGCCATAAAGCACATACTCAACGCGTTCTTGGTCATGGTCTTTAGACAGTCTGTGACCTCTTAGATGCAATAAGTATAAGATGTTATTGGGCGAGGGGTCGTAACCAACTACAACACAGGCATTGCGGTCAATTCCATGGGCAAACAATGCTGGTCTTAATGAGTCGTATTGATGGGCGTTCTGATGCGATTGTTCCCAGTAGTTGCCTGGGGTGTAGCGTTCTTCTAAATTGAGTCTGCCACGGTTAAATTGTAAGTTGCAGGCCAATACAGCCCCCATAAAACACAGCACTTTTACCCACCACCATTTACTGCTAAGTCTTGCAATCATTTCTGATAAACACAGCCAATTAAACACCAGTGCAGGGGCTAAACAAATGATGTAATAATCATGGTATTTGAACTGTTCCATCATGAGGCATAAAAAGGCAATGCTGCCCCAAGTATTGATCATGCTAATGCGCCACAAACTTTGATTCGCCCATGGTTTAATAAAACTAGTAAGTACTAATAGGCAGGCGGCAATTTGTACCAACGGATAGCTTAACAATTGTTCAGGCCAATTCGCTAAATACACAGCCCAAGCTTCCCAATAGCGCTCAAGCGATTCAGATTGTGGTAGGCTCATTAAAAAATATTGACTGTTGTGAGCTGCGGCCAAATGTCTGCTCCACATATACCAAGCTATTGGCAGAATTAAACTGGCTAATAACAAACCTGCAAATGACTTTTTGTGTTGAAGAATGATGGTTTTAGGCCAAATCAACTGCGTGATGAATACACCAAACAGGGTTAGCCATTGAATCATAATAGTAGTTTTTATGGCTATGCTCAAACCCAGGCAAATCACAATGCCCATTTTGTATTTCCAATGGTTTATATTGGGTCGAAAGGGGTGAGGGATGTATACCAAAAAAATAAAATACCAAGCAGATAACGCTAAACCCAACGCAGCAATATCGGGTAAGAAATTGGCACTGTAAAACAACATGACTGGCGCTGCTTGAATCAGCATAACCAAGACAAAACTGAGCAGTGTGTTCAACCAACGTTTAAAGAGTAAAAATAAGGCCAATGCACCAATACTGAAGAGCAGATACGAAAGCAATCTGAACCAGGTTTCGTCATAACCAAAGCATTTGTAAAGCCCTGCAGCAGTAAAGGATACTATAGGGAATTCGCAAGAGACTATGCCATCAATGCAACGGTTCTCATTGACTTCTGGTGTGCTCAAATGCATGCCACCATAAAAGAAATTTTGAGCCAAACTCGCGCGGTCGCATTGAGCACCTTGATGAACCCCACAAGGTTTATTATGTAAGTGATCTAAACTGCCTAACAAATAGGTGCTTATGCTCCAAAGAACAATGAATATAAGACTGTATTTGAGGCTTTGATGTTTCAAGGCTTACTTGCTCTTTATTGGCACTTTGGTTTCGCTGATTTTTTTGATGCCCCCGTATACATTTTTAATCAAATGGTAACCGTTTTTGCGCAAGATGCTCGAGGCGATCATGCTACTATAACCACCCCCACAATACACATAGCATACTTTGTCTTTGGGGAGTTCGTTCAATCTGTTTTGCAAGTCTGTTACCGGAAAACTTTGAGCATCCATTACATGGCCAGCTTCGAATTTTTCAGTGTCTCTCACATCAATCACCAGTTCTTCTCTAAAATTCAAATCGAGTTCAAATTCTTCAGGACTGATGCTCACCACCACATCGATTGCTTGCTTGTTGTCTGTATAGGTTTTAAAGCCGTTACTTAAGCTGAAAAGTTGATGGTAGCCTAAGTCATTGAGGCGTTGTTTGGCTTCTTCAGGTTTGTCTGTAATGATCAAATAGTCGGCTGTTTTATTTGGGAATAGACTTTGAAAGCGCTCTTCGAAGGGACCATTCAAACCAACATTTATACTGCCTGGAATAAACCCTCTTTCAAAAATATCGGGCACTCTTACATCCACAATTTGATACGATTGGATTTGCTCTAATGACACTGTTTGCATTCAGCAAATATACAGCTCCTGTTTTAGAATTGCCGCTTATGGTTTGCGGTAAAAAATTCTGCAGCCAAAGGATTCAGTGTTAGGTACATTAACGGGTGTATTGTTTAACAGAGCATCAACGGCGTCTTCAATGTAATGGTTTTGAATGTGCGCACTGTCTTGTCCGTTGTCGTCAATGCTGCCTTGGTATTTGATGTTGTAGTGGCTTGAATCTTTCCAAATCACAAAGGCTTGTGGGGTGTGCTCAGCATGAAAAGTTTTGCCAAATGTTTGAGCAGCATCTTGTAAATACGGGAATTTAAAGCCTTCTTTTTTGGCTTTTTCTTGCATGCCTATAAAACCCTCTTCAGCATACATCATGCTGTCCATTGAATTGATTGCTATCAGTGGGACTTGTTTGCTGCTGTATTGTGTGTGAAGAGCGTTAAGTCTGCTGCTGTATAGTTGCGCAAACGGACAGTGGTTGCAAGTAAATACGATGATAAATCCTTTGGCATTACTGTATTGTTTTAGACTGCTTTGTGAGCCATCGACTGACCTCATTGCAATGCTGTCAATGCCTTTTAATTGGAGTGGAGGCGATAGCTTACTTTGATTTTGCTTTGGTCTAAATCCCTCGGAAAGCAATACAAAGCAGAGTAATATGAACAGTAATGGACGGTTTTGCATACTTACTCAACTACAAAGGTTTTTGAAATGGTTTGTTTAAAGGTGTTGTCTGTTAAAGTGATGGTGTATAAGCCTTTACTCAATTGACTGATGTCAATCCCTGATGCCACATTGGGTTGCGGTAACATGAATTTTGTTCGACCAAGTACATCAGTTATTGTAATGTAATAAATGCCTAAATCAGGCTGATCTAATTGAATGAATACACGTTTGCTTGCAGGGTTTGGATAAACATTAAAGCCTTGTCTGACGTTTTGAGTAGGGATGGAGGTATTGGGTTCAACGACAAATTGCCCCATCATGCCATCATCTTCATGGTTTGAAAAATGGCAGTGGTACATAAAAGGATGTATCGCATCTGCATAATCATTGAATCTGGCAACAAACGTTACTTTTTCGGCCCTTGGTACATACATGACATCTTTCCAGCCGCTTTCATAATTGCCGACCGCTGTGGCACTGCCATTGCGATCAACAATTTTAAACTGTACATCGTGAATGTGGAAGGTATGGCCAAAGACATTGTTATTGGCAATAGTCCATTTTTCAATGGCATCTAATTGTACGGTTTTATTGATCTTGTTTAATTGAAAAGAACTGTTGTCAAAATTAAAAGGCGTTCCACCAGGATTGCCATTGGTGATGTTGATGGTTCTGCTGATGGTGGCGTCATTGCTGCTTAAATACGTGTTGTTGATCAGTTGAGTTGGTAGGCTGTTAATAGGGTTGCTGGTGCTGGCAATCACATTGATGTGCAAGACATTGAAATCGGTGTTGTTCAATAAACTTCCAAATTGACCATTGGTAGAAGGTTCTCCACCAGGAAAACCAAAGGCTTGGTTACTGTTGTAGGCTTTTAAGTCAATACTGCTGTTAAGCGCATCTTGACTGAGATCGACCATGATTTCGATACGTTCACCTACCATAAGTTTTACGCGGTTAACAGCAACTGGTGCGTTGAGTAGTCCACCGTCATTGCCAATGATGTAAAACGTTCTGTTATCGCTGAAACCTAAATTATAACCTCTTTCAATTTCAGCATTGAGTATTCTAAGCCTTACAAATTGTTTAGGTAAGCCGATCTGAGCATTCATGACGCCGTTGCTGAGCATGTAATCGCCATAGGCTACATTTTGTACAACAAACTGGTTGTTAGTAGTAAAACGTCTGCTGGTCAATACCAATGGGATGTCATCAACACCGTATGTTCTAGGAAGTTTTAATTGGGCTTCTTGACTGTCTCTGATAATGATGAATCCGCCCAAACCTTTGCTGAGGTGTTCAAGGGTCATTTCGTGTAAGTGCGGATGATACCATAGGGTAGAGGCTTGGTTGTTGACCGTCCAATAGGGTTTCCAAATGCTGCCAGGAGGTATGATTTGATGTGGCCCACCGTCCATAACAGCTGGTAAGTGCATGCCATGCCAATGCAGGGTGCTTGAATCGTTTAATGTGTTCTGTACATTCAGGCTCACTTGTTGGCCCTTGTACATGATGAGGGTAGGTCCCCAAAAGCTGTTTTGGTTGATGCCGCCGGTAATGGTTTGATTGCCGGTTTTAAGTTGAGCAAAGGTGTCTTTTAAAGTGAGTTGATATGTTGGCCCAACGAGGGTGTCGGGTATCCATAGTTGTTTGTATTGTGCTTTGATGCCTATACTCCAAAAAAGAGCAATCATTAAGATGAATCTATTCATTATACAATGATAGACGATTTATTTTTATATATCCTTTGCAGATTTAAAAATACGGACTTGTTTCTTTAATTCTAAGGCCCAGGCAAGTATGAGCAATGGGAGCACAATGGCCACTAATGGGTTAAAAGCATAAGCCATTTTAAAGTCAAGGTGTAAGGCGTGTTGTATGGCTCTTGTGATGCCACAGCCATAGCAGGTTTGGCCAAAGAGTTGTACCGATAAGCAAAGGCTTTGGCCGCTATCAAAAAAATCTGCTGGTAACAGCATTACCACTAGGGGTAGCGCTATTAACCAGCAGAGATTAAATAGGTTAAAAAAGCGTTTAGAGTGTTTCGTCGTAGTCGCCATCCATTGGTTGTAAATCGCCTAATAATATGCGAATAAAGTCTATTAAAGCCCAGATGCCACAGCCACCTGCTGTTAATAACTGAATGAGGCCAATGGTGGTGTAGCCCAAGTAAAATCTGTGAATGCCTAAGCCACCTAAAAAGAAGGCCAATACTAAGGCAATGATTTGGCTTTTACCTCCACTGTGGGTTGCTTGAGTCGCTGTGGTGTTGTCTGCCGTATTCTGCAATTGAGTGTTTTGTTGGCTTTTGTTCAACATGTTCTGCATGTATTTACTTGCCACTTTTCCTAGCACCACTTTGTTTGTTACAGATTTTGGTTCAGAAACAGGTGCTTTTAATGGTTTGATAGAAGCACTGAAGGCGAAATTAACGGGACTTAAAGTCTCATCTTGATCTATGGCTGCAGAGACATAATCGTTTTTGATGGCATAGCCCTTGAGTTGGCTACTGGATGCTTTAGTGTAAGCACTTGGTTTAGCCTCTTCCACTTTGCACAAACCAATGTTTAAACCATTCTTGTAGCGCATTTGTGTAACAGACACAGTGCCACATGATGCAGCCAGCATTAAAATGCCCAGCATCAAACTGAAGTAAATTGTTTTTTTCATAAGTGTTTTAATATAGGTTATAGCAAAGCTAAGTTTTTTTACTTCACCATCAATAAGGATTTGTGCACATAAGCAACCGCCTAAATAGACAACAGCATGATCTTTTTTTTTAAATGATTTTTAAATAGGATATAT
>JBEIKN010000017.1:0-14668 GCA_040379725.1 Flavobacteriales bacterium | reverse complement strand
TGGTACTTTGGAAGTGTTTTTACAAAACATCAAATCAAATCTTAAAGGTGGTAATGTTTCTGCTGCTATTGCTGATTGTGATAAACAAAAAGGCTCTGTGGCCAATGTGGTAAGAGCTGGTTTAAGCAAATACACTGAAATGGAAAAAGAAACAGGTATGGAAAAAGAACAAAAAGTAATTGCTATCCAAAAAGAAATGGAAGAAGCTACTTCATTGGAATTGCCTATGCTTGAAAAGAACTTATCTATTTTAGCAACCATTGCCTCTGTAGCTACTTTGATTGGTCTATTGGGTACTGTAATTGGTATGATCAAGGCGTTCTCTGCTTTGGCAACTGCAGGTACTCCTGACCCAGCGGCATTGTCTGCTGGTATCTCTGAAGCGTTGATCAATACGGCTATTGGTATCGGTACATCTGCTGTAGCAATTATTTTCTACAACGTGTTTACTGGTATGATTGATAAATTAACATACGGTATTGACGAAATCGGTTTCAGTATCTCACAAACATTCGCTTCTAAAAACAAATAATCTCTAAGCAGTTTTAAACATGCCTAAAGTTAAAGTTCCGCGTAAAAGTACATCCATAGACATGACCGCCATGTGTGACGTGTCATTTCTATTGTTGACGTTCTTTATGCTTACCTCTAAATTCAGACCACCAGAAGTGGTGCCAATTGATTTGCCTAATGCGCGTACGCAAACTAAATTGGACCATGTTATGACCATTACGGTCGATAAATCAGGTGCGGCTTATTTTAGCCTAACTGAGACTTCAGACCGTGCTGAACTTTTAGAGAATATGCTTAGAAAGCATAAAGAAATCCAATTGACCAACAATCAAAAGAATGCATTCAAAGGATTAGATATGTTTGGGTTTTCTTTAGCTGAAATGCCTGGCGTTTTAGCCTTGAATCCACAGCAATTTAAAGCCTACAAACAAAATGGTATACCCACTGACTCATCAAAATGTGAGTTAGCAGAATGGGTATTGCAAGCCCGCTATGTTGATCCTGCAATGAAAATTGCGATCAAAGGCGACAGACTTTCAAACATTAAAGCCATTAAAGACGTGATGACTGCCCTAACTGAACGTGTTGGTGTAAACAAATTTAATTTAATTACCACTCTAGCTGGTAATGCAGATAAACAAGCTATTAAACAAGAAGGAGAATAAGCCATGGCAGAAATAAATAGCTCCGATAGTGGGAGTAAGAAAAAACACGGTGGTAAGACCCGATCCAAGAAAATGTCTACCAAGGTGGATTTAACACCAATGGTTGACTTAGCTTTCTTATTGATCACTTTCTTTATGTTGACCACCACATTGAATAAACCCAATGCGATGGAATTGAACATGCCTAAAAAAGACAAAACGGAGAACATTAAAATCAACGAAGAATTGTTGTTAAACATCATTCTTGATAAAGAAAACGCCGTTTGGTGGTATGAAGGCACAACAGTATCTGATCTAAAGAAAACAGTCTTTGCCAATGAGAAAGGCATTAGAGACATCATTTACTGGAAACAAAATAAATTGGAAAAATCTTATGGCAGTAAAGACACCATGATTTGCATCATCAAAACCACTGATGACGCTAAATTTGAAAACATGGTAGATGCCCTTGATGAGATGGACATCACTCACATTAAGCGTTATGCCTTACAAGACATTCAACCAATGGAAATTGAAGCCATTAAAAATGGTGGAACAGCACAAGTAGACCGATAAACAATGTATTTACCTTTTAAGACGTTATTGTATTAACCGAAAAAATTAATTTATGGACAACAACAAGCTCTACAACGGACAATCCATGGATGAGATGGTTTTTGAAACCAGAAACAAAGCCTATGGAGCATACACTTTAAGAGGGGAATATCACAAACACCTTTTAAAGGCATTAGCATTAAGCTGCAGTATTTTTGTATTCGGTTTATATTCCCCTAAAATGGTGAAGTCACTAGGTCTTTTTGCCGATAAGCCAGAAGAGACACTTGATACCACTACCATCATATTGACTCAACCGCCATCTTTGAAAGATGAGCCACCACCGCCACCACCACCACCTGTTCAAGAAGTGGTTAGGCCAACTGCTCGTTTTTTAGAAATGCAGGCGGTTAAAAGAGATGAAGTAACCGATCCACCTCCACCAACCATTGATGAACTTCAAGATAAAGACATCGGGAAAAAGAATGTTGACGGTGATCCTACTGGTGATCCACCTCCAGTTGTCGATTTAGGCGGAGGTGATATTGTAGACGATAAAGTCTATGTCAATGTTGACCAAAAGGCCGAGTTTATTGGAGGCGAAGATGCTTTTTATCAATTCTTAGAAGACAATCTCAAATACCCTGAAGGTCCTAAAGCAGACGGTATTACAGGTGTTGCTACTGTTATATTTGTGGTAACTCAAAGTGGCGGTGTTGAAGACGTTCGAATTGAGCGTACTGCCGGCAACGCTGAGTTAGATGACGAAGCTAAGCGTGTTTTACGCAAATGTAGCAGAATGTTTAAACCTGGTAAGAACGGCGGTAAACCAGTTAAATCTATTTTTCGTATTCCAATCACCTTTGAATTGGAAGAGTAAGCACATGTTCAATCAACTTGTCAAACATCCGGCGTACATTTTTAAATTCGCCATATACTGTTTGTTCATTTGTTTTGCGGCGGTGTTCTATTTTACACCCAATATTGCAGGCGTTGATCAAAGCATCAGAATGATGTATGCGCTTCTGCTTTTAGTCTACGGGTTGTATCGAATGCTTAGAACGTATCAAGATTTCAAGACAGACATTAGGTCAGAAGAACATGCAACGGAAGATTAGTTTTGGGTTAGGAAGTATATTGCTGCTTTTTTGTAGCGCTTGTCAACCTGTTACTGATCAACAGAAAGTTCAAGATACCTCTGATACCATGCACATATGGACTGACAGCAGTTTGAGGGCATTGGTCAATGAAGAAATTAAATCATTTCAGGGCCTAGAAAAACCACCTCATATTCAGTTGCATGTGGCCAATGAAGCAGACATTGTTCAATCTATCCTCAACGATCAAATAGATATAGCCGTATTACAACGTGCCTTGAATCAGTCTGAAGTCAAGTACATTCAAAGTAAGGAGGATTTTAAAGTAAAGCACCATGCCTTTGCTAAACAAGCTTTTGTAGTTTTGGCCTCAAACAACTTTACAAGTAGTTATATTTCTGTTGATGCTTTAAGGGCTTCTATGCAGAACAATCAACCTTATCATGTGCTCCTTGAAGATGCGAAGTCTGCATCGGTGCAATTTGTATTGAATTATTTTCAATGGCAAAAAATGCCTCAGTATGTTTTTGCAGAAAAAGGGTTTAATGCCATGTGTCAATATTTAACCCAACATAAGGACGCCGTAGGGCTTATCCCATACAGTTACATCAGTGATGTATACACTTCTGATTCACAGACTGTGTTTAAAGGTTTGAAAGTGTTGTCAATTGCCACTTCTGATTCGACGGCCATTGCAGCTTCTCAATCATCCATTGCAACTGGTGATTATCCGTTGGTGAATTCAGTTGTATTTATCAATGCCAATATGAAACAAAAATCAGGCATCAATTTTGTAAATTACTTATTTAAACCATCTGCCCAAAGATTGATTTTAAAATTTGGATTGGTTCCAGTCATTTTTCCGGGTAGAGAAATATTAATCAAATAACGCGTATGAAACAGATCGTATTAGTAGCTGGCTTATTTGCAAGTTCAATGCTTGTAAAAGCTCAAAGTTTAAGCCAAGCCGTTGTAGAATTTCAGAATGAAAACTATATCAAGGCAAAGCGTGAATTGTTGGCAATTCCTGCCACTGAAATCAACTCTGAAGCCAATTTGTTTTTAGGCAATGTCTATTACAAATTAGGGTCAATTGATACAGCCTCCATTTATTATAAAAAAGCTGAGCTAAGCAATGATGCCATGGGCTTAATCGCTAAGGCGCGTCTTGCGGTATTAGCGAATAAAGATACCAATGAGGTTAAATCCTACATTGAAAAAGCAATTGCCTATTCAAAACATAAAAACCCAGAGGTGATTTTTCAAGCAGCTTGTTTAGCCTACCAACCCAAATTGACTCAATTGTCTGTGTATATGCCATATGCCATCGATGCCCATAAAATGGCCTCTGGCAATGATTATTATACCTTAACACTTGGTGATATGTTTTTGGAATTAGGCGAGGGCGGTAAAGCCATGAGTTTGTATGAGGATGTTGCCGCAAAGAATCCTAACAATGTATTGGCTAATATCAGAATTGGTCGGTTGTATTATGCCTCAATGAATTATACCGAAGCCATTCAATACCTTGAAAAAGCCAACAGCATTGATCCTGGCTTTAGTATTGCTCATAAAGAATTAGGTGAATTGTATTTTTTGACCAAACAAAACGATAAAGCGCAAACAGAATTTAAACGTTACATCGAATTAAATGGCAATGATTCAAGAGCAAAATCAACTTATTCAGCTTTCTTATACCAATTAAAAGAATATCAAAAAGCAGTAGACGAAGTGGCTGTTTATCAACAAACAGATCCCAATAATTTTATATATAACAGAGTGAATGCTTATTGTCAATTTGAATTGAAAAAATTTAAAGAGGCAAGTGTTGCAATGGAGCAGTTTTGGAATACCATTGGGAGCAATAAAGTGACTGCATTGGATTACAGTTATGCTGGCAGAATTGCTGCCGCATTAGGCGATACATCTAAAGCTTTGAGCTGCCTCAAGAGCTCTGTTCAAGCTGATACGACTAACGCTGATATGCAGTCTGAATACGCTAAAACCTTGTGCAATTTTAAACGTTATAAGGAATCGATTTCTGCCTATCAAAAACGTCTGCAAATGAAAAAAATGCCGATGTCTTTAGACTACTATTATTTAGGTCGTGCCTATTATGCAACGGCTAATTATGTCATGGCGGATTCAGCATTTGCAGATTTCTCACGTATGCAACCTAAATCACCTGAGGGTTATTTGTGGAGAGCAAAAAGTAAACTTGAACTAGAAGATAAAAAATCTCTAAAAGGGTTAAGTGTAGCCCACTACACCAAATATGTTGAATTGATTGAAGCGGATGCCGCTACCAATGGTCAACAAGTCCTTGCAAAGCATAAAGTAAATCTTGTAAATGCATACAGTTATTTAGCATTTGTGGCATTGACCAATAAAGACAATGCAACGGCAAAAGAACAGTTCAGAAAAATTCTTGTGGTTGAACCAGACAATAAAATTGCCAACGAAGAAATTAAAAAGTTATAATTAATAGGCAATTAAACATTTTAAAAACCACCTGTCAATTGTGTTGGCAGGTGGTTTTTTTTATGCCTTGATTTGCCCTTAATGAAGAGGGTTTTATGTGTTTTATGCCTGTTGAGTCATCTAATTATTAGTGGCCAAACCATTGATGATTTCAACGACAATGATTTAACGGTTGCACCAGTTTGGAATGTTGCTTCGAACGCGTTTTCGAATGTGTTAGGTGTATTGAAGAGTTCAAGTACCATTGCTAATAGTCAATTTGCATTATCAACCTTTGCTAAGATAGATTCAAGTTGCCTTTGGACAGTGCAGATTAAACTATCGTTTAACCCTTCTTCATTAAATTATATTGATGTGGTATTGCTTTCAGATTCGAGTAATCTATTGCACATGAAAAATGGTTTTTTTGTGCGTTTAGGCGGAAGTACTGACGATGTGTCTTTGTTTCAGACCATCAATGGGCTTGATAAAAAACTTATAGATGGTACTGACGGGCTCTTAAATAGTAGTCAATCTTGGCTACAGTTGGAGTTGCTGTTAACACATGATAGCATGCAATTGCGGCATCGCAATCTTAAAAATGGGGTGTTTAGTATTGAGGGCTCTGCTGCTGTTGGTCAAATTTCAAACAGTGTGTTTGTTGGTTTTAGAATCAGGCAAAGTACGTCCTCCTTTTTTGGCAAACACCAATTTGATGATTTATACATAGGCCCTGAAATGAAAGATACCATTTCGCCTAAGCTAAAACAATGTCAAGTCTTAAATGCCAATACTTTAAAATTATTGTTAAATGAACCCATTGATAGTGCTAATGCCCAATTGACTCAATGCAGTCTGTCCAATCATTTGGCAACTGCCCAAAGTCGGTTTGTTAATGATTCAATAATTCAATTAGTGTTTGCCGATACTATGTCCGTCAACAGTGTTTTGAATTTGACCTTAAAGGGTTTTTCAGATTTGTATGGCAATGTGATAGATACAGCTATTGAATTCAAACGCTATTGGTTTAGGAGAGCCCTTAAGAACGATGTGGTCATTTCTGAAATGATGATTGATCCGGAGCCCAGTCAAGGATTAGCGGTTAAAGAGTATGTTGAAGTGTATAACCATACTGCAGACCCCATATTGTTGAATGGTTGGACCATTGATGATCCAAGTGTTTCTTTGGTTTTGCAAGCGGATACTATTATGCCCAAGGCTTATCATGTCTTAAGCGTGCATCCATCATTGAACAATTCTGAAGATGTGATTTTTTTAAAGCATCTATCTGGGGAATTAATGGATGGTGTTCACTACACGGATGCCTGGTACCAAGATGCAAATGCCCAAAAAGGGGGCTTTAGCCTTGAGCGCGTGTATTTGAATCAGTTTTGTATGGGAGCATCCAATTGGAGAGCCAGTCAGTCAAACAGCGGTGGAACACCTAATCAAGTGAATAGTGTTTCTAAATTTCAAATGGATTCAATAGGCCCCAAATTTATGGACTATGAATTGTCTGAACAGGGCGTATTGACTCTTTATTTAACAGAATGTATTGATAGTAATCAATGCTTATATATGTCTGTCAATAAGCAATATTGGCCAATCAAAACCTTCAAATGTTTAAACAATGGTTTAGAATGCCGCTTGCCCTTTTCGCTGAAACGAGATAGCCTCTACCATATTAGCTTCAGTCCTTTATTGGATTGCCAAGGTAATTCCGGTGACTCTATAGCCCTTGATTTAATGTTGTTGTCAGACCCTCAGCCCAATGCAGTGGTGATCAATGAGGTATTGTTTAACCCATACCCGAATCAAGTAGATTTTATTGAATTATACAATCATTCTTCTAAGCCCATAGATTTAAAACGCTTGTTTATCACTAATTTAACTTCTGATGGTTTATGGGATCAGATATATCCATGCGCAACGGTCAATTCACAATTGCCGTCCAATGCTTATGCGGTATTGTGTGTTGACACCTTAAAGTTATGTGCTCAATATGCCTGCCATCCAAAGGCTATGTTTATTCAGTTGCCTAAGTTACCACCTATGCCAGATGAAGCATCCCGATTAATGTTAATCAATGGCTTATCTCAAACAATTGATAGTATCCGCTATGATCAGAATTGGCATTTTAAATGGTTGGCGAATGTTGAAGGGATTAGTTTGGAAAGGCTGTCGTCTCAAATGCAGGGGACAGATGCCAATGCATGGCATTCATCATCAAGTTTAGAAGGGGGCGCTAGTCCTGGGTATGAAAATACTCAGATTCAAATAGAAACCCATTCAGACCATTATTTTTCTGTAAGTTCCTTGGCATTGAGCCCTCAACAAAATGACCAAACTGCTATTTGTGTGATTCATTATCAATTGCCAGAAACAGACGCAGTTATTAGTATAGATGTATACAACATAGAAGGGGAGTTGGTCAAGTCAGTTTTGCCCGCTACACATATTGGGGTAAAAGGTACTATTGTCTGGGATGGTTCAGATGCCTTTAT
Organism: Flavobacteriales bacterium; assembly: GCA_040379725.1. GTDB lineage: Bacteria > Bacteroidota > Bacteroidia > NS11-12g > UBA955 > JABMMZ01. The sequence continues at coordinate 6,895 of JBEIKN010000017.1, read as the reverse complement.
GCAGCCTTGTATTCCAGGGGTATATATTGTGTTGGTTCAAGGCGTATTGCCGAGTGGGCATCCAATAAAAGAAAAAATGTGCGTTGTGGTATCCGGACAAATGGCTTATTGATCTTCAGCTGGCGTTTCAACTATGATGAATAAGTCTTCGCTGTCGCGTTTCATTAGATATTTTTCGCGCGCAAATTGTTCCAAGTTGTTTTGGCTTGAGAAAAGCTCTTTTTCAGCCTTAAGGGCATTGTCAATTTCAGTTTGATAATACGTTTTTTTAGCCTTTAAGTCACTTACTTCAGATCTCAGTTCGATTAAGTCCAAGAAGTTGTTGCTGTCGAAAACAGTCATCCAAGTAAGTATGGCTAGGCCAACTATCCAATACTTGTATTTATCCCACCATTTTTTCATGCAGTTTCAAAAATAAGTGATAAAGGGGATTCTTTTTAAGCCTATCCTTGTGATTAGTCTATTAAAATGGAGTGTTAGGACCGTAGTATTCTACAGAATTATTAACGGTCTCTATCAAGTGGATTTTGTGCAACTTGACATCTGCTGGTAAATGGGGTTCTAATCTGTCCCATATAGCAACAGCTACGTTTTCTACTGAGGGTAAGATATCCTTTAAAAACGGCACGTCTAAATTGAGGTTTTTATGGTCAAGATGTTCAACCACTTCTTGTTCAATTATGACTTTGAGCTTTTTAAGATCCATGACAAAACCTGTGTCGGCTGAGGGTCTTCCTTTGATGGTGACATAAAGGTCAAAGTTATGTCCGTGCCAATGTTCGTTCGCGCATTTTCCGAAACAAGCTTCATTTTCGGCTTTGCTCCAAAGTGGGTTATACAATTTATGGGCCGCATTGAAATGCGCTCTTCTGGTAACAAATAACACTGGACGGTTCATGTTGAATAATTTCGCAACAAATTTAACTCAATTTTATGTATTTTTGAATTGAAAAATATGATTGTAATTACCGGTGCAGCAGGATTTATTGGAAGTTGTTTGGCCAGCCGTTTGAATCAAGACGGATACAAAGATTTGGTTTTGGTTGATGACTTTACGCCCGAGCGCAAGAAAGCCAATTGGCAAAACTTGCAGTACACTGCCTTGGTTGATCGTTCAGCTTTTTTTGATTGGGCAAAAGACAAATTCAATCTCATACAATTTGTTTTTCATATTGGTGCCAGAACGGATACCACTGAATTTGATGTGGATGTTTTAAATAGATTAAACCTTGATTACTCTAAACAGATGTGGCAACTTTGTGTTGACGCAGGAATTCCTCTGGTATATGCAAGTAGTGCTGCCACCTATGGATTAGGGGAGCATGGATTTGGAGAATCTTATGCATTAATGCCTGAACTTAAGCCATTAAATCCCTACGGACAAAGTAAGTTGGATTTTGATTTATGGGCCATTCAGCAAACTCAAGAACCTTTCTTTTGGGCAGGATTAAAGTTTTTCAATGTTTATGGTCCTAATGAATATCATAAAGGCAGAATGGCTTCCGTAGTCATGCATGCTTATCATCAAATATTAGATAGCCATCAACTTAAGTTGTTTAAATCACATAGACCTGATTTTGCAGACGGTGAACAACAAAGGGATTTTGTTTATGTTAAAGATTTGATCAATGTCTTGGTGTTTTTAATGCATCACAGAAAAGACAGTGGCATATACAATCTCGGCAGTGGAACGGCCAATACCTTTAATGATTTAGCCAAGTATACATTTGAGGCCATGCAAGCACATCAAGCCATTGAGTATGTCGACACGCCTTCAGACATCCGCGATAAATATCAGTATTACACTTGCGCTGATATGCATAAATTGCATCAAATTGGTTATGATAAACCATTTACGCCATTAAGAGAGGGTGTACATGATTATGTGTCTAACTACTTAATGAAAGGCCTTTATTATTGAAAATTCTTAAAGTCATTGGGTTAATTGCATTTGTGCTATTTTTTGGAATGGCCTGGATGTTTGATCATTATTCAAGCAACGACACCTTTATTCGAAAAGATGTTAATGCTTTATTGTTGAACAAGCTAGAACGAAAGCAGACTAAACAATTGCAAGTATTGCAACATCCCGAGCTTAAAAATATGCTCGATCGATTCGATTTAAGCGCAGAACCCTACCAATTGCTCAATAAGCAACATTTGACTTTGTTTGCCTATAAACACAATTGCTTAGTGTTTTGGTCCAATCAACAAATTCAACCTGAAAATTTTAGAATTGATTCTAATGGTCAAACACAATGGATGCAAAATAAAAGTGGTTGGCATCAGATTGTTGCTCATCATATTGATGACTATGACGTCTATTGTTTTTATACCTTTTACAAGCAATTTCCTGTTAACAATGATTTTTTCAAAAACGGGTTTAATCCGGATATGAATTTAGGGGCTGTATCTTGGATACAAATGCCCAAGTGGACAGCAGAATCGCATTCCAATTACATCGTTCACCCTCAGCTGCCTAGTATACAGTCAAATCAGATACATGCTGGTCAAAGTCCATGGTTGATTCAGCTTTTTTATGTCCTGGCATTTGCCGGTTTTATGCTGTATTTGTCTCAGGTGTTTAATCAAGCACAAGGGTTTCAAATCAAACCATTTATGGTATTTGGCTTATTGTATTTAGCCCTGTTCAATATGATGGTGCACTTCGGTTGGGTCTTGATGCACTTTACCAGCCACTCGGGCATTTTTGCTGATTTTTACGCTTTTTGGGTGTTTATGCTCATGGTATTGTCGGCGCTTTTGGTGCTGCATCAAAGTCTTCAAGGCTTGTCTTTGAAATGGTTAAAGCCATATGCCGTTCTAATACATGTGTTTTTGGCACTTGCCTTCTGGTCCATCAATGCTTTGGTCATATTACAAGTTTTACCAGCATACATTCAGTCAAGTTTGATTGATTTTGATTTTAAATGGTTAAGCAATATTGATACTCAAACCTTACTTGGTTTGTTGAATGTATTCATGTTGTTTATCTGTTTAGTGGTGGTATACAGATTGCTTACAACCTTATTAAGACCATTGTATCAACATAAGATTTGGTTGATCAGCGTATGGTTAATTGGCGCTTTGATGATTGGGTATGCCTACTTTGTGAGACAAGACAATGGGTTTCTCCTGATATGTTTTGCGATTTATGGCGGTTTAATGCCATGGTGGCTGGTAAAAGTTAAAAAACTTTTGTTCAGTCATTTCATCATATTAGCAGTTTTAGTTTCAGGTATTTTTGCGGTTCAATTTGAACAGAGCAATAGTCGTAAAGAAAAAGATGCCAGAAAACAGTATGCTAATGAATTGATTTCAAAGTCCAATAATGAACTTGAATACAAGTTGCTCAACATTGAGGATGAAATGATTCGCGCATCCATCATTGATTCTTTCTTTTATTACTCAAAAAGTGATTACGAAGAATTGTCGCTCAATATCAAATACAATTTCTTCAATCCATTCATACAGGCCTATGACATTACCCTCATGCGTTTTGACTCAATTGGTCATGACGTAACGCCTAGTAAATACAGCTATTCGTATTTAAATGCTTTGTACAATCAGTCCAACAACAAAAGCATCACCAATTACTTTTTATACATCCGAGATCTTCACTACTTGGGAGGGTATTTGGCTAAATATGAGATCTGCCCATCAAAACGCAATATTGGTTATGTATTCTTGTTGTTGACACCGAAGTTAAAAGGCAATACCTATAATCTTGATTATTTCTTTAATGGCAAAACCGGCCAAGGAACCCTGAATCATCAATATGCTTATGCCATTTATCAAAACAATGTTCTTGTCAAAAGTGTAGGCGATTATCCCTATCAAATCATCAATCAATTGCCTTTGTCCAAAATGGAGGATGAACATTTTATAGAGACCAATGGTTATAGTCAGTTGCTTAAAAAGCTTGATCAAAATGCCTATTTGTTGGTAGCTTTAAAGGCGCCTACTTGGAATCAGATTTTTAATGTTTATACATTTATACTCTTGTATTTTACGACTGTCCTCTTGCTGTTATTTGGACTCATTTACTTGGTCATTATTGCCATTGGATTTTTGAGTTTTAAGCCAAGGTTTCAAAAGGTTTATGCTGCCATAACACAGTATTTCAGAGTCATTAACATTAACCGCTTGTATTTGGAAACCAAAATTAGAGCGGCCTTCGTGTTAATGTCATTGTTTATTTGTGCTGTCGTGGTATACTTTACTGTTCAAAATGTGAGTGCGAGTTTTAAAGACAAACAAAACGATAATTTGAATAAGAAAATCGCGCTTATTTCAAATGAGCTTGAACTGGGCTACAATAAACGAGACGATAGACCTATACAGAATTTGATTCAGCATTTATCAATCACCTATGAGATCGATATCAATATGTACATGAAGGATGGTACGCTTTATCATTCAGCCAACAGTCGCATATTTGATGATGGTTGGTTTTCGCCTTATATGAATCCTATTGCCAATTATGAATTGAACCACCGCCAACAATTCAGTTTCAAACAAAATGAAGCCATTGGTCAATTGGAGTACTTGTCTTATTACAATGCATTGTATGACGAGCGGAGGGAATTGATTGGTTTTGTCAATTTGCCTTATTTTTCTAAGTCCTTGGATTTGAAAAACGAGTTTTCAATGTACTTAGGATCTTTGTTAAACATCACTGCCGTCTTGCTAGTCATTTCACTTTTACTCAGTGCCTATATTGGTCAAAGTTTGGTGAGACCTTTAAAGCTGATGATGGAAAGTTTGTCTCATGTCCAATTGGGCGCAGAAAACAAGCCCATCGTATGGCATCAAAAAGATGAAATTGGACAATTGGTGGATCAATACAATTCCATGCTGAAACAATTGGAAGTTAGTACCAATAAATTGGCAGAGAGTGAGCGCGAAGGCGCCTGGAAGGAAATGGCTCAACAAGTAGCACATGAAATTAAAAATCCACTGACACCTATGAAACTTCATTTACAGTATTTGCAAATGGCCATTCAAAAGGGCGATGAGCATGTTGCTGAAAAAATCAATGAAGTGAGTAAGATTCTAATTGAACAAATTGATCATTTGAGTTTAATGGCCGAGGAGTTTTCAACCTTTGCAAAAATGCCTTTGGGTTCACCGGAGCTTTGTGACATACAAACATTGTTGCAAACATGCGTAGGCCTGTTTAGTGCTCAATCCAATATCAACATTCAATTACACTCAATCAATCAATCGTGTATCGTTATGGTTGATAAAAGTCAACTGCAAAGGGTTTTTGTTAATCTGCTCAAAAATGCTCAACAAGCCGTTAATGAGTCTGAAGTATGTCATGTGGTCATTGATTTGAAAGTCAATAATGATGTGCTGAATATTTACTTCAAAGACAATGGTGTGGGCATTGATGACTCGCTTAAAGATAAAATTTTTCAACCCAAATTCAGTACTAAGAATTCTGGGATGGGATTGGGCTTAGCGATAAGTCGAAAAATATTAGAGCAGGTCAATGGGCAAATTAGTTTTGAAAGTGCCATTAATCAAGGAACAACATTTTGCGTGTCATTGCCTTTATACAAAACCACCTGATCAAGGGCTTTTTTTTATGGGCCATTTTTGGGTGTTTTACTCAATCGGTTTTTGCGTGGTCCAATATTAAAAGGGTTCCAATTGAATTGAACAAAGATACCATTCTAGTTTTAGATAGTGCTTGTGTGTTTCATTCTATACTCATCATGTTAGATACCAATGATGTGACAAAATATTTTACACTTTTGAGTGAACGAAGACAAATTTTAGTGCCTTCTCAATACAAGCATAAGACAGTTGTATTGGTCTACAGAGAAATTTTCTTTCCTCCAAAATTACCTTTGTATAATAAAACACATTTGCAACTTGATTTTGATCCTAACCGACCGATGATGACTTCGGTGAATACCTATTCAAAAGCGTCTGTATTCCAAAACAATGACCTTCAGTCTTCTGGGAATTTATCAAGAGCTATGAGTGTAGGGTCGGCTCAAGGATTGATTTTAAATAGTCAGTTGAATTTACAACTCAAGGGTCAATTGGGGAGAGGTTATTGGTTGCAAGCCGCCATGACTGACGATAATACACCTGTTCAAGGACAAGGGACAACTCAACAAATTCAAGATTTTGACCAAGTGTATATTGCCATAAAAAAAGACAGCTCTGAAATTATTGCAGGCGATTTTTTAATGCAAACCAATGGGGAGCATCGTTTCCTAAAGTATTACAAAAAGTCTAGAGGGATGCATCTTCAGAATCCTTTTAATGGAACAAAGCAATCTCAGCAACTGAATGTTGCTGTCTCAAGAGGTCGGTTTAATCGAATGGAGATTCAAGGCATTGAAGGCGTTCAAGGGCCATACAAACTGAATGGGATCAGTGGGGAGTTAAATGTATTGGTTATTTCAGGTACTGAAGTCGTTTATGTAAATGGCGTCAAATTACAACGCGGACAACAGTTTGATTATACCATAGATTACACTTTAGGCGAAGTGTATTTTATGCCAACAACACTGATCAATCAATTTTCTAGAATAGTGATTGAATTTCAGTACAGCGACAGGCAATATCTTAGGTCTGTTTCTACCATTTCAGATGCATTCCAATGGAAGCAATCCAAATTCAATGTTCAATATTTCTCAGAACAAGATCACAAGCAACAAGTAACCGATACTTTTCAAAGCAGTCAAATTGCAGAGGCCCTTTCAGGTGCAGGCGATCAATCCATTAGATTACCGCTTAATGTGGCTTATAAGTCTTATCAAACCAACAGAATCAATTATCGTAAAATAGATTCACTGGGCCAATCCATCTTTTTATTTACCAATGATGCCGGCTCTGATTCCATTTTTTATGTTTGTCAATTCACCTATGTTGG
>JBEIKN010000016.1:0-14743 GCA_040379725.1 Flavobacteriales bacterium | reverse complement strand
AGGGCTCTTTTGGGTAGCCTCCGTTCAAAAAGCGGCTGAACAAATATTGGAAGCCATAAGGCAGAAGAAACAAGTCGTTTACATCACGAAAAGATGGAGCTTGATTGCACTCTTTTTAAGAATAATTCCCTTTTCAATTCTTAAAAGGGTTTAAATAAAAAAAGGGTTACACTATACAAGTATAACCCTTTTATCTTTTGATGCTCCCCAACCTGGGCTCGAACCAGGGACCTAGTGATTAACAGTCACTCGCTCTAACCAGCTGAGCTATTGAGGAATCTGTCCTAAAAAGGAGTGCAAATATAAACTTAAAAATGTTTTTTGCAAAAAAATTGCTAAAAAAGACGAAAAACCCTCAATTATCAGGCCTTTAAGCCTGATTCAAGAACTTCAAATACGAGTTCACATGCCTGTCGGCTTTTGACTCATAAATGTCTTTGATTGTCACCATAATACCTGTTTCCTCAACATCACCAAAATGGCTGTTGATACAAGTAGGGAAGGTTTTCATACTCGGACTCGTATTCATGTAGGCATTGAACAAAGGCGGAATGTTCTCGCCCAATTCACGCACTTTACTATTGAGTAAATGGTGCCCCTCTTTAAATTCCAACAACTTTAAAGCCTCTAAAAAAGCAGAAGTATCGTGGGTTAAGCCCATAGGCTCCGCCACTTTAATCAAACCCTCTTTATCCGGAAAATAATGGTGCATAAACGTTAAGATCAAATCTCTAGCCTCGCGGTTAAAATGCGTATACATGGTCACCTTGCCAAAGAAATAATCCACTTCAGGGTATTTAACAATCAAAGCCCCCAAGCCATCCCATAAATTATCAAGACTAAACAAACCCTTGCGATTATCCTTACTCGGTTGGTATTTAGGTTGTACAAAAGAGCGCCCCAACTCAATGGTTTTTAAGAAGTAAAAGTCCTTCATACGCTCACTGAATTCGTAAATTTCAGTCGTCGCTAAATGGTAGTTGCCATCAGTTTGTCGAGCCTCTTTGGTCAAAATAAAACGATACCCACCAATGATCTCTTGGTCTTCAGGTTGCCAAACAATCAACTGTTGATAGGCGCTAGGGCCAAAATCAAATTCATCCAAATCACAATCTTTACCAGTGCCTCCGCCAGCTTCTCTAAAAGACAACTCTCGTAAACGACCAATTTCTTTAAGCACATTGGGCGCATTATGGCAATTCACAATGTACAATTCATTGCCAGAGAAATTAGTTGGCCTAATAAACACAGACTGATTCAATTCAGACTTAAGTAAATCTCTATCAATAGGATCAATGATGGCTGTTTGCATACGGATTATTTTTGTTTGAATTGATGGTAAAAGGTTTCAAAATCACCCTCAGGATTGTCTTTTAAAGTATAAACAAAATGCCTCATAGCATTTGCGATTTTGTGATGCTCACCAATGTTTTTGATCAACCAAGCAGGAATAGGTTTACCATAATGTATGGTAATGGTTTTACCCTTCTGACTAAACATTTCAGAAGGCAATAACAACATCTCAATATTTAAACCAATACCCAAACGTTTACGCCATTTAGCGACTCGATAAAAACGTTTGCTGTTAACCGCTTCAATGTATACAGGCACCACATCTGAACGGTATTTAACGGATTTGGTAATAACACTCTTATGCCACTTAAGGTCGAAAATTCGACCCTGTTGTTGTCTGGACACCATACCAGCCGGGAAAATCAAAGTAGCCTTATCTGAAGCGAATTGTTCTTCAACTTCTAACAAACTCTTTTTAACATTTTTGCCAAGCTTGTTCACCCCCAAGAAAATCCCCTGAAGTGGTTTTACATTCATTAAAATATCATTCACTAAAAAACGCACATCGGGACGAATTTTATGGGTTTCGCTAATAAATCCCATCCCATCTAAACCACCCAAAGGATGATTAGCTGCTAAAATTACGCGGCCAGTAGTAGGCACCAAATGTGTATTCTTTGACTCTAAAGTAACACCAATATCGGCAAAACAAGCGCGCGCAAAGTCAACACCCTGTAAGCCCTTAGCACTGGTCAGCATTCTATTTAACTCTGACTGGCAAATCAATCGTTCAAAAAAACGGAACAAAAATCCAGGAATCCATTTAGCAAGTTTTGGGCTTTTATCAAAAAAAACCTGCCTCACATTGATCAAAGGGATATCGCTATTTTCTGCGTTCATACTGCGAATATGCTTATTTTTTTCGAAGTATCTGAATGCAATCTATCACAGACCTGTGGAAAATCCACTTTAGCATTAAAAACCTCAAAGCATGATACTCATCAATAATTGTATTAAAGCTTGTATTTTTAAATCTAAATGCAATAAATTTGACACATGACTCAAATAACCCCACCCTTTAATTTTAAACAATGGATTGAAGAGAACAGACATCTGTTAAAACCACCTGTAGGCAATAAGAATTTAACAGTTGGAGCAGGTGATTTTATAGTCATGGTGGTAGCTGGTCCCAACGCCAGAAAAGACTACCATTACAACGAAACGGAAGAATTTTTCTATCAACTCGAGGGCGAAATCAATGTCCGCATACAACAAGATGGCAAAGCAGTAGATGTTCCCCTAAAAGCTGGGGATATGTTTTTATTACCAGCAAAAATCCCACATTCTCCTGCCCGCTCAGAAGGATCACTCGGATTAGTCATTGAAAGGGTTAGAGCTGGAAAAGGATTTACCGATGGTTTATTATGGTTCTGCGAAAAATGTAATCACCCATTGCATTCAAGCTATTTTGAGTTAAACGATATTGAAACCGATTTTTTGCCAAGGTTTAAAGCTTACTATGGCAATGAGGACCTCAGAACCTGTAAGTCTTGTGGTCATGTCATGGAAACAGATCCAAGGTTTGTTTAAGTTTACAACAAGGCCTTCCAAGTGCCTTTGATCCAGTTGTATTTTAACGTAGAAGGTAAGGCCAAGAAAAAGTATTTATTGAGTCTGCTTGCAAATGAGGTTTGCATATAGCAATTGATGGTACAACCCTCGCATGCGGCATGTTTTCCCTGCAAGCTTATGGCTTCTTGGGCAATTTGACTCTGCCAAAGCGCATACAATTGACCATTAATAGGCAAAGCTTCTAATCCCAAATGGTAACAAGGTAAAACCAACTGATTATTTGGGTCTATAACGATGCTCGAACTAGCAGCCAAACAAACAGGATCACTTACATGATTACCCCCATCTTTTCTCAAATCAATAAAAGCTTGATTAAGGTAAACCAAAGGTTTTTTACCCCACTGTTCTAAAACATTCAGATCGGCTTCAGACAAACTACTGCCAACATCATTGTACTCAAACACAGGATTCAAAATCAATACAAATTGATGCGGCAAACAAAATTGCTCATAGACCATTTGAATTTGATCAATGTTGTGAGAAAATACCGTAAACAGTATATCTGGTCTTTCACCCAGAGATTTTGCTGTTTCAATAGACTGCAAAAAATGATCAAACAACTTAACACCACGGCTCTCATTATGCGCTTCTGCAATAGGCGAATCCAATGAAAAATGCAGCATATCAACTTTGCCTTTTAAAGCCTCTGCCATTTTAGGATACAACAAACAATTGGTCGTAACGGTCGTAATGAAACCATAGGATTTGGCAAGACTTAAAATCTCAGGCAATTGCCTGTGTAATAAAGGCTCCCCACCAGTAAAATCTATCACCTTAACACCTAATCGTTTTAGGTCTTTTAGATTTTCTTCGACTGCTTTTAGTTGAACATATGGCGAAGGTTTTTCCCAAATATCACAAAACCCACATTTGGCATTGCAACGGTAGGTTAAATAATAATTGCAAACAGAAGGAGTTGATTTTAAAGTCCACTGCATCATACCTCGCCTTCAAATTTTCTGATAAACCACTCAGCACTCAATAAACCTATAATAGCAAACAGTAGCCATTTTAAATGGATCAGGTCTTGAGGCTTTTTTTCTTTATAAGCAACACTTACCACATTGGGATTTTCCTTAATGGCTTTAGCTAAACCATTCAAATCATTTGGCTTAAAGAACAAGCCATTGTGTTGTTTGGCCATTTGCCTTAATAAACCATGATCCGCTTGGGTATTGGTCAACTCCATTTGCAAAGCTTTTACTATGAATTGTCCCTTCACACGCTCATTCACACCACTAGCCTCAGCTGTAAACTGATAAATGCCGGGATTCAAGTGGCCTAAATTTAATCGATACCCCTGTTCTGTCTTACTCATCTGGTATGTATAGGAGGGCTTACTTTCTGATTTCACTATCACTTTTACATCAGCAGTATTGATGGGCTCGTAACTACCATTGTATAATTCACCAATAAGCTCTGCATTTTGATCCTCATCAAACACCTGTGTAATCGGATACACTCTAAATTTTCGGCGATCAGATTTGGTGCACAAATATTGAATGGTTTTACTCACCAACTCATTAGTAGCTAGATGACTCTCGTTGTGCATGAAATCATGTAAACGCCATTTCCAAAACCCTTCGCCATACAAAAAGGCTATTTTTTGTGTTGCCATTCCTCCAAAACCCCAAAGCGGATAGGCCGTATTGATATTCGCTATGGTTTGGAATAAAAGGACTTCAAGTCCGTTGGCATTGTATGCGCCGTAGGGCACTTTAAGAGGAGGTAATTTTTGTAAGGTCGCAATGGTATTGGCATCCAATGTAAAGCCATTAAAAGCTGTATTCAAACTGGCAAGAGCCTCATTGAATCTACCTTGCGATTTATCAATTTTTAGACTGGCTTGAACAGTTGGCAAAAGCTCTATGGCAGTTTGAGCACCCACTATACACCAAACAGGTAATTCAAGCTTTTGGATGTTTTGAATCAATGTCTTTGAAGCATTGCTTCTGTTAGGCAATTGGTAGAGTATGCAAGCAGAATAGGCTGACCACTCTGCTGTTTGAGCCTCATTCACACTAAGGCATTTCAGTTCGTAATTTTGATTGGATTCAATCGCCTCTTTTAGGGCACCAATATCTGGATGTAATTGTTCGTATAACAGAGCGATTTTTTCTCTTCCATCAATCACATCAACAAACACATCCTTTCGGTTATTAACTGTGCTCAACTCGCCCTTAATGCTCGATACAGTCACCACATAATGTTGACTACCTGGCTCATCGGCCAACACATTAACCGACCAATTGGATACATCTTGTTTTGAAGTAAACTTCAAGGCTTGCGTATAAACAGTTTTACCGTTATGACTAACCGATACTTGACTGGATTCGCCCATACAAGCATTAGCAGCAATCGTGATGTCAATCGGAAAAAAATTGTTCAAATAAGCCATGGCATTATGCCTAACCTGTTGCACCATGATATCCCTTTTAATACTGGTGTCGCCTAATCCCACACACATTAATACACTGTGTTTGTTCAGTTGTTTGTAAAGGGGATTGCTGCCCTGATTGTATAAACCATCTGAGGCTAAAACCACTGCTCCAATATTATCGCGGCTGTAGGTTTGATTGATGTAATCAAACATGGCAGATAAATGGGTTCTTTTAGCATTGAATGTAATGGAGTCCTGAGAGGCAATGTTTGTACCTAAGTTCAAATATTCAACGTCATATTGGTCGCCCAGTTGCTCAGGCATGTTTTGCCAATCCGTTAGAAAGTTTTTGGGCAAACCTCCATGAGCAGGCACTGATTCGGAAACATCCATCACCATCAATACCTTTGGCTTTTGTTCTGAACTCAACCACTGAACCAAGACAGGGTTCAGTAGAAAAAAACAAATCAAACTCACACTGATCAAACGCAATACAGCTAAAACTTTATGCCATGTTTTTTTAAGGCTCTGCTTGTATAACAGGGCGCTGTAGACGGCACCGCATAACAAACACAACACAATAAACCACCATGGGGTTGAAACCAAGATCTGCATCACACACAAAGGTAAATTAAATGAGGCAAATTACGAAGTACTCATGGCATCTGTTGCGTTTGTCGTTCAAGGCTTGTTTTGGTCGAAGTCTTAGTGTTTGCCTAGGTGATTGGTTTAATTTTGAGGTTTATCCTAAGGTATGTTGAACAAAATTATACTCGCAAGCTTTATTGGTATATGCTCGTATGCCAATGGTTTTGCTCAATCGTCGATGACTTTACAAAAATGCATTGAGTATGCGTGGATGAACAATTTAGATGTACGACAGGCCATGTTAAGTAAGGCATCAGTCGATATTGATAAATCTCAAAGCAGAACCAATATGTTGCCAAGCATCAGTGCCAATGCCGGACAAAACTATCAGTTCGGTCGAAGCATTGACCGTTTCACCAACCAGTTCATCAACCAAACCATTCGATCTAACAACATGAGTGTGAATGCAAGCATGCTGTTGTTTGGCGGTTTTCAGATGCAAAACAACATTAGGCAAATGAATGCCAGCGCACTTGCGAGTCAGGAAAACATCGAACAAGTCAAGAATCAAATCGCACTCAATATTGCCAATGCTTTTTTACAATTTATACAAGCAGAAGAAAACATACACATTGCAGAATTACAAATTCAAGCTACGACCTTGCGTTTAAATAAGGCACAAAAACAAGTTGATGCTGGGACTGCAGATCTTACTAATTTATTAGGCCTAAAAGCGCAAGTTGCTAACGAAGAACTCAACTTCATCAACATGCAAAATGCACACAGTGCAGCACTCTTGAATTTAAAATCGCTCATGCAGATGCCTTTCGATCAGACCCTAATCATCGAAAAACCAAGCATCAATGAGCAGGCATTAAATGCGCCCCATACTGTAGAATCCATTTATCCGATGGCCTTAGAGCATTTGCCTCAAATTAAAATGGCAGAGCATCAAGCCAAGGCATCTACATTCCAACGCAAGGCGGCACAAGGTTCGATGTTCCCAGCCATTTCATTTTTTGCCAGTTTAAGTACAGTGTATTCTCAGAGTGCTAAGTTGTATTCAAATCCTAGAATTAGCGGATCTCAATTAATTGGCTATACTCAAACCACTCAAGAGGCTGTTTATCAGCCAACGTATGATTTTGATATCCAAGTGAAATCATTTAATAGTCAGTTAAAGGACAATTTGGGGCAAGGTGCAGGCTTAAGTTTCTCTTGGAATGTATTCAATGGCTTGCAAGTACAACACAACATTCAACAGGCTAAAATCAATTCGGACATCAGCGCATTAAATCTTCAACGCAGCAAAACCAATTTGTTGAACGAAGTCAATACAGCCGTTAACAATTACAAAACCGCTCAGTATAAATACAATGCACATGTTAAAAATACCGATGCCCAAAAAACCAACTTTGAATACATTCAAAAGCGATTTGATGCAGGTATGACCGGTATGTCTGAATTTACTCAAAGCAAAAACAATTATTTACAAGCAGAATCAAACGCTATACAAGCTAAATATGAATTGGTGTTTAGACACCTCATTTTGAACTATTACAAAGGCGAACAAATCCATTTATAAACCAAGTATGACCAAGAAAAAAAAGATCGTAATCAGTGTAATTGCAGTTGTTGTATTACTCATTGCTTTTAGTGTTGTTAAAGGCAGAGGGTCAAAAGACATTAAAGTAGCCACTGAAACCACAATAAAACGCGATATTACTGAAGAAGTTACTGCCAGTGGTACCATCTATCCAGAAAATGAGGTAAAAATCAGTCCCGATGTATCTGGCGAAATCATTGACATGTATGTTCAAGAAGGCGACACGGTTAAACAAGGCCAATTATTGGTTAGGATCAATCCTGACATTTATGAGACCCAACTAGAACAAGCCAAGGCAGGTTTGAATACCGCAAAAGCCAACACCGCCAATGTGCAAGCGCAATTAAACAGAACGCGAGCCAATGCAGAGTTACAAAGAAAGAATTTTGAAATGCAAAAACAATTGTTTGCTGATAAGGTCATCAGTCAACAAGAATACAATACCGCAGAAGCTCAGTACCAGATGTCTTTAGCGGAATTAAAAGCTGCGGAGAAACAATCATTGGCAAGTGAATTCAACACCCAATCGGTTGAAGCAGGTTTAAGCCAAGCAGGTAAAACCTACAGAAGAACCACAGTGATTGCACCTACCAGCGGGGTAATTACAGGCCTAGTATCTAAGAAGGGTGAACGCGTAGTCGGTACAGCACAAATGGCCGGTACTGAAATGATGCGCATATCAGATTTGAATAGAATGGAGGTTAGGGTAGATGTCAATGAAAATGACATTGTAAGAATTGACGTTGGCGATACAGCGAACATTGAAGTTGATGCCTACTTGGGTAAAACTTTTAAAGGCATTGTAACCCAAGTAGCCAACAGCGCCAAGACTTCTCTAAGCGCCAGCAGCACAGATCAGGTTACAAAATACGAAGTTAAGATACTGATACTGCCATCATCTTATGCTGCAGTAATGGCCGAAAACAATGGCAAGATGCCTTTCAGACCAGGCATGAGCTCTACGGTTCATATATTAACTAAAACAGCCAAGCAAGTTCTAGCTGTGCCTGTAGCGAGTATTACATTAAAAGACAAAGCCAACTCAGTTGACGAAAAAGAAGAAGTGGTTTTTGTTGTCAATAACAATGTGGTGGCCAAACGCGCCATTACAACAGGTATACAAGATACACGTTATATTCAAATATTGTCAGGATTAAAACCTGGGGATATCGTTGTATCAGCACCATATGAAGCCATCAATTTGAAATTATCTGATGGACAAAAAGTACAGGTGGTTGATAAAGAAACCCTCTTTATGCCGAATGAGTAATCAGTGCTTAAGCAACTGATTAAAGGCTGAAGTCTGCTGAATGCCTTGAGGCAGCTTTTTAAGCTTAATATACGTTAAAGAGTTGTTGCTCAATTGCGACGCTGGCACATCATTTTTATTGGCATAATATAAGTTACCACTGTAATCAATGGCAATAATGGCACTTAATTGATCAGGTTCAAAAGCGATATTGCCCACTTGAACATTAAACAATGTATTGTAACGCTTATCAATCATAAACAGTGCTTTAACATCTATTGGCAATCCGGACTCATCGGTATACTGAGCAATGATGTTAGTACTGAAACTTGATTCGCGGGTAGTCATTAAACCGAAAGTGCCTAATTGTTGCATTTTGATTTCAGTAAACGCTTGGTCTTTTTTAAGGCCTTGTGCTTTGGCTACAGCAGTTTGTTTGTCGCTGATATAGGCTTTGAATTCTGTAAATCTGATTTGATTATTCAGGTTGAAAGATTGTTCGCGTTTGTATCTAAGTGCATTGTATTTTTTATACACTTTCATGAATTTAAGCACTTGTTTTTTGTTGATTTTTTCATCGTCTACATCGCAAATAAATGCTTTGATTTTTCTGAATCCATCATTGGTTTTAAGCACAATTTCGCAATAGTCTTTACCCGCAGTATACATGACTTTGACATCAAAATACTTTGTGTTTTTGACAAAGTTTTCTTGAAAAGCTTTTTTCTGTTCGGGGTCTATAACAGTATTAAAATTGACCGATTTAAAGGCCTGTAACTCCGTAAAAATACCTTGTTCTGTCTTGTCTAATAATTTGAAATACTGTCTTTCAATATTGCGTTCTTTAGGAATGACTTTTTGAATCTTGATGTAAGTTTTACCTCTTTTAATTTTTACCCCTTTCAAACGGCCGTCATTGTTGAACTCTTTATTCCAGGTTCGGTCAAGTTCAGTGTATAAACCATCGCGTTTATACAGCATTTGGCTGCTGATCTGTGCATCGTTCAATACAAAGTGTTTGGCACTGTAAAAACGCTCATTAAACAAGGTTGTGTCAAACTGATATCTGGCTTGCAAATTCAATGCATGTTGGATTTTATAAAAATCTAAAGGTTCAAAAGACGATTCAAATACTTGGTTATAAAGGTTTAAGTCTTGCCAAGAGTTAGATTCGTAATCAAAAAAATACGACTGAGTGCTGTCCTTACTACAAGGTAAATCTACTTTTATCTGATAGCCTTCTTTGAGTTTGACAGCTTGTTTTTCGCCAGTAGCCTGAAGGTTAAACAAATATTGATTGCTCAATTGTGTAAAGCCATTTTTAAGGTTTAAGCCAGCAAATAAAATATCACTTACATCTTTGATTTGTATCAATCTCAAATACACTGTGCCTTGAACTGGGTTGCCATCTGTTTGAACAAATGCATTTTCAGGAATACTAATACTCATGCCTGTATTTGAATACAACATACTAGGCTTGTGATTGGAAACAGAAAAATACTCTGTATAAGGTGTAATACGCGGATACAGAGGATTGAATTCAGAAGTATGAGGAAAATCCGGTTGAAAAGCTGTTTTAAAAGGGATCACGGGTTCTTTGCTGTTCTCTACAGATTGTTCTTCAACTATGGCAGTGTAAATTTCACCCTTATAAATACCTTGCAGATAGTTCATTTCAAATTCTGCAAGGTCACCATTGTTTGAGCAATAGTGAATATTAATGGCTCTTACCTCATCGTCATAGCTCGAAAAGCTCATGCTAAACGATTGATCGTCTAAATCATCAATACCTTTATTGGTAAAAACAGATAAGTTATCATACAAGTACAACTTACTCAGGGTTTTCATTTTCAACACATCCTTTGGTAAATCTGTTATGCGGTCAAGGCTAATGCCTAAAGTTTGCAGACTGGTTTGCGCTTTTGTATACAAACAGACTTGGATCAAATCTTTGGGTAAAAATTCTCCAATGATATGCAATTCTTTGAGAGTTGGCAAGTAAGCTAATGCATTTAAACCCTCTGGTTTGCCTTCGATGAAAAGGTAAACATTCTCTAAATGTTTAAGGGCCCTTAAATAGATCAAGTCATTGAGATGTTCTTCATTTATTTTGATGTGAAGTGTCTCGATATTGCATGAAGAATCAAAACTATTTGAGTTGAATGCTCCAGCAAAATCAATCAAATTCAATTCTTTAATGTAGGCTCCAATGTCGGCTGCTTTTAATACTTTGGATAAGTCGGTTTCAGCTGTCCCATTGATTTTAAGCGCCTCAATAAAGGTGTATTGTTGGGCATTGGCAATGAACTGATCGATGTCTTTATTTTGGCTTAATTCCAAGTGGTCAAAACGGTAATTTTTAACCTCTTTAAGGGTATAGTAATCGCTGTTTTGTGCTTGTAATTGCAAGCTTATAAACCAGGTAAAGACTATTAATATGGTATGTTTGATCATGCTAGGCCTTTATAAGTAAGTTTGACTTGGTACAATGTATTGAATTGTTTTTTGAATGCCTCTACAGATTGCAAAGGTATTTTAATTATGGCAGAAAAACACTTTGCTTCATCAAGAACGCTGAGTTCTGCTTGATATTGCCGGATTGCTACAAAAATCTGGTTTTCATGCCCATATTCGCATTCGACAGAATAGGTTTCATAGATGGTTTTGGTTTGAATCTGACAGGTCTCTAGAACTGCTTTTGAAGATTCGCCATAGGCTTCAATCAAGCCCGGAACGCCCAATAACGTGCCGCCAAAATATCTGACTACTACCACCAAACAATTGCTTAGTCCAAAACTCAGTATTTGTCTCAATATGGGTTTGCCAGCAGAGTTCGAAGGTTCTCCGTCATCATTGGCTCTACTTGCGGATTGGTCATAGCCCAAAACCCAAGCATAACAGTGATGCGTAGCGTCAGGATATGTTTGTTTAAGTTTGTTTAATTCCTGCTTAATGTCTGTTTCATTGTTGACCGGAAATGCAAAGGCAATGAATTTACTACCCTTCGATTTATAGAGTATATTAGAAGTGGTTTCTATGCATTTGTATGTCGACTGAAACAACATTAATAATAGTGGATGATGTCTTGTTCTAATTCAATACTGGATTGAGGTTTTTCGCTTATACTTGGTCCTTTTATGCCATACCCTAAAGCCATTGTTTTTGAGGTGATTACCCGGATTTCGTGGTAGCATTTTTCTGAATAAAATGATTGAAGTAATTGAGCACCTCCTTCAATCACAAGATCATAAATACCTCTCTCATACAAGGTTTTAAGGATGCTTAAGGGGTGTTTGTCTGCTAATTTTATCCACTCAATATTTTGGTCAACTTTGTTGACAATACCATTTAATACAATTGTTTTTTGAGACTGATCATAAAAGTGCAGTTGTTTATCCGCTGATTTCAAATGCCAGTCTAATGCAATTCTGACGGGTTGTGGTCCTGGGTGCAAGCGGTTAGACAAGCGCGGATTGTCTTGAATCAATGTATTGCTACCTACCATAAAGGCTTGTTCTTGCGCTCGCCAGGCATGCAGTGTTTTTTGAGCTTCTTCGCCACTGATATATCGATCTGTGTCATTGCCCATAAAACCATCTTTTGACTCAGCCCATTTTAGTATGGTGTAGGGTACACCTTGGCTATAGGCCTTTATAAAACGCACATTCAAGGCTTCCGCTTCTGCCTCCAGAACACCAGTGACGACCTCAATACCTGCTTGCTCAAGCAATGCAATCCCTTTGCCAGCCACCAATGGATTCGGGTCTTTACAAGCAATGACTACTTTAGGAATTTTATGTTCTATGATGAGATTGGCGCATGGGGGTGTTTTGCCAAAATGCGCACAAGGTTCTAAGTTCACAAACAAAGTCGAACGGTCTAAAAGTGATTGATTTTTAACCGAATGTATGGCTTCGACTTCAGCATGGGATGCTCCAAATTGGGTGTGATAGCCAGAACCGATCACTTGCTCATCGCATACTATGACACAGCCTACCATTGGGTTAGGAGCCACTTTGCCTTTGCCCTTTAAGGCTAAAGCAAGGCATAATTGCATGTATTTGCTATTTGAGTTTGTTATATTGCGAAAATACTTAAAACTTTGCAATCCATGTTAAGCATAGAAGCAGCCTATCAACATTGCATTCAAACATTGTCTATTATATTTGGAAATGACGAGGCCAGAGCTATGGGCAAGTGGTTGTTTCATGATAAATATCAACTTTCAGAATCTGTTATTAGAGCCAATGCTAAAGCGACTTTTGAGTCTTCTGAAATCTTGGAATCGGACCTTAAACGCATGCTCAATCATGAGCCCTTACAATACATTATTGGTTACACCTATTTTGGGTCTTTAAAGCTATTAGTTAATCAAGAAGTTTTGATTCCCAGACCTGAAACAGAAGAATTGTTACAATGGGTTAAGTTAGATCATACAGCAGAACAGCTCGTATTTGCAGATCTGTGTACAGGAAGCGGTTGTATAGCCTTATGGCTAAAACAACAGTATCCTCAAGCCGTGATTTATGCTACCGATATTGCAAAACCTTCATTAGAACTGGCCCAACAATCAGAAATCAGCAATTTTAATCAAGCAAGCATTCATTGGCTTGAACATGATTTGCTCAATGAAACATGGTCTCATAAAATACCTGATATTGTGATTTGTAATCCGCCCTATATCAAATTAGATGAAGCCTCATCAATGCTTAAGAATGTGCTTCAATTTGAGCCACACAGAGCATTGTTCGTAGAAGACGATGATGCCTTATTGTTTTATAAAAGAGCCATTGATCTGTTTGCCGAGACTTCAATATTGTATTTTGAGTTGAATCCATTAACGGCAAATGATTTGCAATCTTATTGTGTGTCAATGGACTTGAAGTGTGAGCTTAAAACAGATTACAGCGGTCATTGTCGATTTGCAAAGATTCACCATAAAAAGGCTTAAATTTGCGTCATGAATATGTATCCCATTCAAAGGATGAAGTCTGAGGCACCGTTGATTGCCGTATTTGCTATTTTTAGCATCGCCATGAGTTTGTTTTTGTTTCCTAAATTGCTGTTTTTTAGTTTCTTGATTTTTCCTCTAATGGCGTTGGTATACATTGGTTTAAGAGCACTTAAGTTGGGCTTTTTTGCTAAGGCCTGTTTTTTAATGACAGACGAAGAAGGCATTCGATTTGCTTTTACAGTGTTTTCTACTCCAAAAATACTTAAGTGGGAACAAATTCAAAATGTCAATTTTCAGTTGTACGAGATCAATTTTAAACTAAAAGATAGCGGCGAGGTGATTTGTTTTGAGACCTCATACTTTGCCAACGAATCTGATATTGCAACCTTCAAATCAGATGTTCAATCACATTGCACCATGGTTTAAGGTAAAATGGTGATGGGTGTTTTTAAGTAAGCGTGCGCATAAATCTCATCTATTTCTTGGTTGTTGACAGCCATACAGCCTTCGGTCCAATCATCTTGCCAATGTGTTTTTGGGTCTTGTGATACCCACCAAAGTCCATGGATACAAATATCGCCTCCAGGGGGTACTTTTAAACTAGCAGCACGTTGTTTATCTGCTGTATTCGGATAAGATAATTTCAATGATTTATAGCCTCTACTCTTTGGATTTTTGAAGGTAATGTAATAGGTGCCTTCGGGTGTTTTATGATCCCCTTGTTGGATTTTTGGCCCAACAGGATTGGCGCCTAATGAGATTTTAAACACTTTAAACGTATCGCCAAAAAATGCATATAATTTGCGTTCAGCTTTTTTTACTTTAAAGGATTTGATGGTGTCATTGATGCTGATTTTCCTTAATTCTTCAGGTACATTGACGGCAGTAGGCACCGTTTTTTTAGGCGGAAATCGGTATATGGTGTCTTTGTAATTTTTAGGCTTTGTGCCATTTGTACAAACGGTAAAAGCCATGAGCATGGGCAGTGCCACACAGAGGATGATCATTGACTTCGTTTTCATATTAATTTAAACGCAGTCT